>JBBRKH010000001.1:0-22205 GCA_038217965.1 Sphingomonadales bacterium
ACGATATCCGGCTGCTGGGATCGGGGCCGCGCGCCGGGCTCGGCGAGCTGCTGCTGCCCGAAAACGAGCCGGGAAGCTCGATCATGCCGGGCAAGGTGAACCCCACGCAGGCCGAAGCGCTGACCATGGTGTGCGCGCAGGTGCTCGGCAATGCCCAGGCGGTGGCGATTGCGGGCATGCAGGGCCATCTGCAGCTGAATGTCTTCAAGCCGGTGATCGCGCACAATCTGCTGCGCAGCATCAGGCTGCTGGCGGATGCGCTGGAAAGCTTCCGGCTGCGCTGTGTCGAGGGCATGCAGCCGAATCGCGAGCAGATTGCCGGCCTGCTGGAGAAATCGCTGATGTTGGTGACGGCGCTGGTGCCGGAGATCGGCTATGACAAGGCCGCTGCCATCGCCAAGAGGGCGCACAAGGAGGGCACCACATTGCTGGAAGCCGGCCTGGCAATGGAGCTGGTGAGCGAGGATCAGTTTCGCCGGCTGGTGCAGCCGGAGGGCATGGTTTGAGCAGCCCTGCGGGGCATCGGCGCGGGCTGATGCTGGTGCTGAGTTCGCCATCCGGCGCGGGCAAGACCACGATGTCACGACGGCTGCTTGCCGGTGATCCGCAGATTGCGCTTTCCGTATCGGCAACGACGCGGCCGCCCCGCGCCGGCGAGATGGACGGGGTGGACTATCGCTTCGTGTCGGACGCGGAGTTCGAGCAGCTTGTGGCAACAGCCAGGCTGCTGGAATGGGCGCATGTGTTCGGCAATCGCTATGGCACACCGCGCGAGCCCGTGGATGCAGCACTGGCGGATGGGCGGGACATATTGTTCGATATCGACTGGCAGGGAACGCAGCAGCTGCGGCAATCGCAGGCCGGCGGCGATCTCGTTTCGATTTTCCTGCTGCCGCCGACGCTCGACGAACTGCACAATCGGCTGCGCACCCGGGCGAGCGACAGCGAGGCGGTGATTGGCGGGCGGATGGCGCGCGCGGCAGACGAAATCAGCCATTGGGCGGAATATGATTATGTTCTGGTTAATGACGATCCGGGTCAATGCCTGTATGAAATACGGTCGATTCTGGTGACGGAGCGGCTGCGGCGAAGCCGGCAGATCGGACTCGCCGGTTTTGTACGGGATCTGCTAACCGAAGGATGATTGCCATGATGCCTTTGAAATCCATGCTGTTTGCGTTCGCCATCCTGCTGGCGCTGCCGGCCGCGGCGCAGGAAAAGAGCGATGCCGACAAGGTGGGCGATACTGCCAAGAATATGGCCACCAAGCCGCTCAAGGATCTGAACCTGCTGCGCGATGAAGTCCCGCCGGAGTTGCTCGAAGTCATGAACAACCCTTATTCCCTGGCTGGCCTGAAGACGTGCCGGCAGATGTCGGCGGAAATCGCCCGAATGACATCGGTGCTGGGGCCTGATGTGGACGCAGTGCAGGCGAAATCCGGCGAGACGGCGACCGAGGCCGTCCTCGGCACAGCGGAGTCGGTGGTCGGCAGCCTGATCCCCGGCGCCGGCATCATGCGCCGCCTGTCCGGGGCAGATGCAGCGCAACGCAAGGCGCAGGCCGCGGTATTTGCCGGATCGCTGCGCCGGGCCTATCTGAAAGGGCGCGCCGGCGGACGCGGCTGCAAAATCTGATAGGGTCGGCCGGCGCCAGAACGTGAACGCCGCCACCTTGCCCGCCGTCACCAGCCAAGCTACCACCGCAGGCGGGACTGCCAGAGCAGGTTCCGTTCAAATGGCTTCATTCGGGCGGAATCCCATGGGAAAAAGCAAGGAGATAGAGCAGCCGCTCTGGTGCAACCCGAGCGCGACTCGCTCTAGGGGAGCCATATGGACGGGAGTGTTGCAGACGAGCCGCCGATCGACATCAAGCGCGACCGGTTGGTCATCATTGCATCCTCGCTCGGCACGGTCTTCGAATGGTATGATTTTTTCTTGTATGGCATCCTGGCGGCGCTCATCGGCCGGCTGTTCTTTCCGATCGACAATCCGACGGCGGCCACACTTGCGAGCCTTGCAACCTTCGGTGCCGGCTTCGGGGTGCGGCCGCTCGGCGCGCTGTTGTTCGGCCATTATGGCGACCGCATCGGCCGCAAATACACCTTCCTGATCACCATCACGCTGATGGGGCTGGCCACCGCCGCCATCGGGCTGCTGCCCACCTATGCGGTCGCCGGCCTCTGGGCACCGGCGCTGCTGGTCGGTTTGCGGCTGCTGCAGGGGCTGGCGCTGGGCGGGGAGTATGGCGGCGCCGCAATTTATGTGGGCGAGCATGCGCCGCGCAACCGGCGCGGCGAATACACCAGCTGGATCCAGATTTCGGTGGTCGGCGGCTTTCTGCTCTGCCTCTTCGTGGTGCTTGCCACCCGGGCACTGATGACCGAGGCGGAATTCGAGGCATGGGGCTGGCGCGTGCCGTTCCTCATCAGCCTCATCATGCTGGCGATCTCCATCTACATCCGCATGAAGCTGTCGGAGAGCCCGGTTTTCCAGAAGATGAAGGCAGCGGGCACGACCTCGAAGAATCCGATCATCGATGCCTTTTCCGATCGCGCCAACGTCAAGAATGTGCTGGTGTCGCTGTTCGGCGTCGCTGCCGGGCTCACGGTCGTCTATTATACCAGCCAGTTCGGCACACTGTATTTTCTCACTGGCACAGCAGGCGTCGCAGAGCGCGAGGCGCTCATCTATCTGGCGCTCGGCGCGCTGTTGGCGGCGCCTCTCTATGTTGTGTTCGGCAAGCTTTCGGATCGTGTCGGCCGCAAGAAGCTGCTGCTCATCGGCTATGCGCTGGCGATGCTGCTGATCTTTCCGCTGTTTCACCTGATGGCCAGCGGTGCCAATCCGGCGCTGGTGAGGGCAACGGCTGCCAACCCCGTGGTGCTGGAACTGCCGGCATGCGACTTCTCCGTGTTTTCCCGCCAGCAAACCGAGCCATGCGCCAAGGCGCTCGGCTATCTGACCAAACGCGGCGTTGCCTACAGCAAGGTCGAGGCGGACACGGTTGCGCTCGTGGTGGGCGACAGCCGCGTCGCGGGCTTCGACCCGGCCGGCTTCACGGCTGCACTTCAGGAAGCCGGCTATCCGGAAAAGGCCGACCCGGCAGAGAAGCAGCGCTGGAAGATCGTGCTCGCGGTGTTCGGCATGGTCGCCCTTTCAGCAATGACATACGGCCAGGTGGCCGCCATTTTCGTTGAGCTTTTTCCAGCAAGGGTCCGCTACACCTCGATGTCGGTGCCCTACCATATCGGCGCCGGCTATTTCGGCGGCTTCCTGCCCTTCATCCAGCAGTTGATTGTGGTCAACACCGGCAACCCTTTTGCCGGCCTGTGGTATACCGTGGCGGTCGTCGCCATGGCATTCGTCGTCGCCCTGATCTGGCTTCCGGAAACGCGGGGACGTGACATCAGCGGGTAGCGCATTATCCCAATTGACTGTTTGCAGTCATCCGGTTCGACAGATGCGACCAGAAAAAAGCATATTGGTCTCAGTGCGGCACCTTGATGCCCAGTTCGCGGATCAAGTCGTACAGGGTCGGGCGGCTGACCCCCAGGGTTTTGGCGGCGTGGCTGATGCTTCCCGACGACGCCGTCAGCGCCACGTTGATGCTGCGGCGATCGGATGCCATGCGGGCCTCGCGCAGCGTGGTCAGCGAAACTTCGGTGGTGTCGGCAAGATCGAGATCGGCGGCACTGATGCTGCTTCCATCGGCCATGATGATGGCGCGCTTCATGCGGTTTTCCAGCTCGCGCACGTTGCCCGGCCAGCTGTGCAGCGAGATGGCCGCAATGGCGCCGGGCGAAAGCCGGGTCGGCGCACCCGGCCGTTCACCGGCAAACTTCTTCAGGAAAAAATTCGCCAGCAGCAGCGGATCGCCTTCGCGATCGCGCAGGTGCGGAATGGTGATGCTGACCTCGGCAATCCGATAGTAGAGATCGTCCCGGAAGGTGCCGTCGGCGATCATCTTCTTGAGGTTGCGGTGCGTCGCACAGACGATGCGGGTGTCCACTTCGATGGCCTTGCGCCCGCCCACGCGCTCGATCACCCGCTCCTGGATGAAGCGCAGCAGCTTCACCTGCAGCAGCAACGGAATATCGCCCACCTCATCGAGGAACAGTGTGCCGCCCTGCGCCAGTTCGATCTTGCCTTCGGTGGTTTTTACAGCACCCGTGAACGCCCCGCGCTCGTAGCCGAACAGTTCGGCTTCCAGCAGATTCTCCGGAATTGCGCCGCAGTTGATGGCAACGAACGGCCCTGATTTCTGCTGCGACGACATGTGCAGCCCGCGCGCCAGCACCTCCTTGCCGGTGCCGGACGCGCCGAGCAGCAGCACCGAGACGCTGCTGGAGGCAACGCGCTCGACCATTGCGGCCACCTTCTGCATGTCCGGCGAGCCGGTGATCAGCCCGGCCAGCGGCGCCACGGCCTCCAGGCCCGCCAGCCGGCGATGCTCAGCTTCCAGCTGAGCCACATGGAAGGCGCGGCCGACGATGAACCCCAGCTCGTCGATATCGACCGGCTTCTGATAGAAATCGAACGCACCCGACGCAATTGCCCGTCGCGCGCTTTCCCGCGCACCATGGCCGGAGGCAACGATCACCTTGGTGTGCGGCGCGGTTGCCATGATGTCGTCCAGTGTAGCGAACCCCTCGCTGGTGCCGTCGGGATCTGGCGGCAGGCCAAGATCGAGGGTGACCACCATCGGCTGATGCTCGGTGAGTGCCGCCATCGCCGCTGCCCGGTCGCCTGCGATGATCACTTCATAATCGTCATAGGCCCAGCGCAGCTGGCGCTGCAGGCCCGCATCGTCCTCGATCACCAGCAACATCGGTTTGGCTTCGCTCACGCAGACTCCCTCAACGTCCGCGCCTGCACCGGCATCGGCAATTGCACCGTGAAGCTGCTGCCTTCGCCCGGCTTGCTGTTCACCTGCAGCCGGCCGCCGTGCGCGCGCGCAATTTCCCGCGCCTCGAAGGCGCCGATCCCGAAGCCGCCATCCTTGGTCGAGCGGAAGGGCTTGAAAAGCTCTTCCCGGATGAAAGCCTTGGACATGCCGTGGCCGCGGTCGGCGATCACGAGCTGCACTGTCTTTGGCGAACGTTCGAGCAGGATCCGCACCACGGCTTCGGGGGCGCTGGCATCGACTGCATTCTGCACCAGATGGGTGATCATGGCTTCCAGTCGATCGGCGTCTCCGGACACGAACAGGCTGGCTTCGGCGCCCTCGAGCTCGATGGCCGGGTGCTGGCGCCGGATGGCCGCCGTGACGATCGTTGCAATGCGCGCCAGATCGACCTCGCCCTCGGGCTCGGCCGACAAGGCCTGTTGTTCGTCGCTCTGGCGGCCCAGCAGCGCGAGGAGGTCGGTCATCTTGGTTACGCTGCTGTTCAGCGTCGCCACCATATCGATGCGGAACTCGGGCTTGTCGGCATGCCGCTCGGCGTTCCGCGCCACCAAGCCCAACTGGCTGACAACATTCTTCAAATCGTGCATCACGAAGGCGAAGCGGCGGTTGAACTCGTCAAAGGTCTTGGCCTCGTCCAGCCGCGCCTGCGTTTCCGCCTCGGCCAGATAGCTCGCTCCCTGCCGTCCGAGGGTGCGCAACAGATCATAATCTTCCCAGTTCAGATCGCGGGTGGCGAGGCTGCGCTGCAGGATCAGAATGCCGGTGAGCGTCTCGCGATGCGAAAGCGGCACCGCCAGCCAGATCGACTGATCGTCCTGCGCCCATTCCGGCAAGCTCAGGCCGCCGTGGCTGCCGCCGCCTTTGCCGCTGCCGCTGCTGCTGCTGGCGCCGGGCTCACCGGCCTCCATGCGGAGCGAATCGAAATCCACGATGCGCGCGCTGTCCTGCAGGAAGCGGGTGATGGCCGATCCGTCGGGCAACCGCTGCACGTCCAGCGCCTTCCACCGCCAGCGCGCGGTCGTTTCGAAGCCGCCATCGCCTGAAGGTTCGAGCAGGGCACCGCCGGGGCAATCGAGCACGGCGGCCACGGCTTCGACAAGCCGTTCGCGAATCGGCTGCTGGCCGGCCTGATCCTTGGGAGGGGCATCGATGGTGTCGATAAAGCGCAGCCACTCCACCCGGTAGTCATAGCGGTAGCGGTAGAAATTGCGCGCAATGCGAACCTTGAGTTCGGCGCGGAAGCGCGGTGACAGGATAACGAGCGCGCCAGCGATTGCAGTGATCGCCAGGAAGGTCACCTGCAGCAGCTCGCCCCAGTTGCCGCCGGTCATCTTCAAACCATAGGCCAGCATCGACATGACAATCAGATAAAGGCCGATCATCGAGAAGCTGACAGTGTGGAAAGCGGCCTGGTGAGACAACTGGAAGCGACCCACCTCGCCATCGGTGCGGAACGAGAGGAACAGCAGCGGCACCGCAAGCGCGTTCACTGCGCCGCGAATTTCCACCAGCTCGGGATTGGCGACACCAAGCAGGAACTGCAGCGTGTAGAGATTGAGATCATAGGCGAAGATCACGCCGAGCGCGACGGCAAAGAGCCGGAACGACCAACCCTCCGTGTGCTTCGAATTGTTGTAGAGATTGTGCAGCAGGACAAGGCCGGAGATCGAGACGATCAGCCGCGTCGTGACGAACAGTTGCGCAGCGCCACTGTGGTCCGGCGTCGGCACCGCCATTCCGCCCACATCGAACAGCAGTGGCAGCACGATCTGCAGCGCGATGACGAAGCCCAGCAACAGGGCAACGAAGAACACCGAGGACGGCCGCTCGTGCAGCCCCCACGACCGGCGTTGCAGCACCACGAGAACGGCGATCCAGGCCGCTGTCCGCAGCGTTTCGAACTCGTTCAACAGGGCAGAATCCGCGCCGCCGAAGCGCCCGGCATAGACGTGGCTCGCGGCCCAGAAAGCGGTTACAAATGAGGCCAGCGCGACGGAAAGACGGAAGCCGGTCGGCCGCCGGCGGATTGCCAGAATCAGGCCGAGTGCTGCAAATCCCAGCGCAGCCATGAGATGGCTGACCATTCCGATGGTGCTGAACATTCCCGGCATGATACGGCCTGTTGCCCCCGCCCGTTTAGAGCAAATCGAAATTTGCATACAAATGTCAAACTTGTTTACACTATTGTCGGCGAAAAGGAAAAGTGTCCATGACGCAGCAACCAGAAGATCGGGAGCAGCGACTGAAAAACGCCTTGCGGGCCAATCTTCAGAAGCGCAAAATTCGCGACCGCGACGCGCCCGATACCGGCACGCCGGATGCCGATACAGCCGTGCTCAACGCCAGCCCAGAGCGTGCACCATGATGTGAAAGATGCTGTTCTGCTCGAGCGTTCCGGAAACCAGTGCACTGCCCGGGCCAGCGGCATACAGCACCACATCCTCGCCGCTATGGGTTTCCGCCCCGAGCCCGTGCAGCTTGTCTGCGAGATAGTTCGGGTCCGTCGGCGGCAGCAGGCGCGACAGCGGCTGCTTGCCGATGGAAACCGCGAACGGCCCGTTCTGATAGCCGAGTGTCGTCATCGGTCGGCCCCGATCGTCGAGCGATGCGCCGTCCGGTCCCTGCGCCGTGCGCGACTCGCCACCGGGGATGGATTTGATGTAGCCCAATATGTCGTTGCCGCGTGGCGGATAGCCAGCCATCGTGAACACATGGCTGTGATCGGCTGTCACCAGCACCAGCGTGTCATCCAGATCGACCAGTTTCAGCACGGCATCGACCGCCTTGGCGAACTCCACCGTCTCGTCCAGCGCGCGGTAGGCATTGGTCAGGTGGTGCGCATGATCGATCCTGCCACCTTCCACCATCAGCACATAGCCGGTGCCGCGTGCCTGCAGCTTGCGCACGGCAAACGCCGCCATTTCGGCCAGCGACGGCTCTCGCCGGCGATCGGCATCGAAATTGAAATCGAGATGATTGGCATTGAACAGGCCGAAAACAGGGCCTTTCGCGGCCGGCTGGAGAAAGCGCAAGCCGGCTGCATCGGCGACGAAGCGGCCGGCCGGAAAACGGCCCTGCCATTCGGCGATCAGGTCGCGGCCATCATCGCGCGTGCCGCCTGCCGCCAGCGGGCGGAATTTCTCCAGACCACCACCAAGCGCCACATCGATACCGCCGGGAAATGCCGTCAACTGGCTCGCGATATCCTTGCAACCGGCCTTTCGCGCATCGAGCGGATAGCCGCGATCATGCGCCTCCCAGTCGCGGTCCGGCGCATGCGCGAACATGGCGGCCGGGGTTGCATGCGTGATGCGGGTGGTGGTGACAATTCCGATGCCCAGCCCACGATCGCTGGCGATTTCGGGGATCGTTCGCGGCAGCTTTTCCGGCGTGGAGCAGGCTTCTGCCCCTTGCGTGGACAGCATTCCGAGCACCCCGATGCGGGTTTTTGCCCCGGTCGTCATGGCGGTAGCGGTGCCGGCGCTGTCGGGCACCTGCGCGTTGGTGTTGTAGGTTTTCACCATCGCGGTTGCCGGCAGGTTCTCGAATGACAGCCGGTTCTCCTCGCCGCCGGCAAAGCCCGCGAACGTGCCACCGGCCGCTTTCGCGCGCTGCTGCGCTTCGAAGATGCGCGCTGCGGTCACTGTGGACACACCCATGCCGTCTCCGACGAACAGAATGATGTTTTTCGCGCGTCGGTCTGCGCCCGCGGCGCGTGCGCGCGCCGCCACTTCGGCGGCAGCCACCGCCCAGGTCGGATCGGTCGATGCCGGCGTTTTCACGGGCTGCGCCTGTGCAAGAGAATGCATGGCGACGAGAAGCGCAAGGAGCGGGAGCCTGGGCATGCGGGATGGGCCTTTTCGACGGTGCTAGGTGAGGTTTATTTCAGCCAGCCGTTGCAGGAGAAAGTCGTTCGCGGTGATCGGCGGCATGTCCGCGCGCGGCTGCAGCGGCCGGATGAGATAATCTGGCCGAAAATGCAGGAAATAGGGTGTGGAAAAGCGCGAAATGTGCCGTCGTTCGGGTGTCGGATTGACCACGCGATGCGTGGTGGAAGGAAGCTGCCCGCCGGTCAGCCGTTGCAGCATGTCGCCGATGTTGCACACCAGCGTGCCCGGCGGTGCGTCGATGTCCAGCCATTCGCCACCGCGCGAAAGCAGCTGCAGCCCCGCCTCCTCGGCACCCAGCAGCAGCGTGATCACGTTGATATCCTCGTGCGCGCCGGCGCGGATGCCGGCGGCATCTTCCGGCACCGGGGGATAATGCAGCAGCCGGAGGATGCTGTTGCCATCCTGCACGGCGTCCGCGAAGAATTCCGGCTCCAGCCCAAGATGCACGGCAATGGCGCGCAGGATCCGCGCGCCCGCCCTGTCCAGTGCCCGGAAAAGCGCCTGCTGCGCAAGCCGGAATCCCGGAACCTCGCCCGGCCAGATGTTGGGCGGCATCAGCGCAGAAAAGCGATGCCCCGGCGGCAAGTCGACGGCAACATGCCAGAATTCCTTCAGATCATGGGTGGCAGCCCCCTTGGCCGTTTCGATACCGAACGGCGTGTAGCCGCGCTGTCCGCCGCCGCCCTCGACATGGCTGCGTCGCTTGACATCGGCAGGCAGCGCGAAAAAGGCCTTCATAGTGGCAAGCGCATCGGCGACGATGGCATCGTCGATGCCGTGATCGGCAATCACGGCAAAGCCGGTGCGCTGGAAACTGTCGCCGAAGCGGCGCGCGGCTTCGGCAAGATCGGTGTCGACGAGGTTCAGAGAGATGGGCTCGATTTCGGCATGGGCTGACATGCACGCCCCATAGCCGCCAGCGGGCCGCCGGAGAAGGGAGAGCTTGAGGCGTGCGCCGCTTTGCGCAACATTGCGGCAAAAGGGAGCAGAAAAATGATGGATTTCGATTTTATCATCGTCGGTGCCGGATCGGCAGGGTGCGTTCTGGCGAATCGATTGACCGCTGATGGGCGGCACAAGGTGCTGGTGCTGGAGGCCGGGCCGCCCGACAGCAACATCATGATCCACATTCCGGTCGGCTATGCGCAGACGCTGAAGAATCCCAGGATCAATTGGCTGTATCAGACGGAGGAGGATCCCGGCACCGGCAACCGGCCGCATGTGTGGCCGCGCGGCAAGGTGCTCGGCGGCTCCAGCAGCATCAACGGGCTCCTGTATGTGCGCGGACAGGCGGCGGATTATGACAATTGGGCGCAACTTGGCGCCACTGGCTGGGGCGCTGAAGATGTGCTGCCCTATTTCCGCCGCTCGGAAGGCAATGAGCGGCTGACCGATGATCTGCACGGCACCGACGGCCCGTTGAACGTGTCGGACGCGACCGACCACCACCCGATTTCCGATGCCGTGGTCAAGGCCGGCGTGGAAGCAGGACTGCCGTTCAACGACGATGTGAACGGTCAATCGCAGGACGGCATCAGCTACTTCCAGCTGACCGTGAAGAACGGCCGTCGCTGGTCGGCGGCAATGGCCTATCTACGCCCGGCGATGAAGCGGCAGGCGCTGCGCGTCGAAACCGAAGCGCAGGTGGAGGCCGTGCTGTTCGAGGGCAAGCGTGCGGTCGGCGTCCGCTACCGGCAGGATGGCCGCATCGTCGTTGCCAAGGCGCGGCGCGAAGTCATCCTGTCGGGTGGCACTGTCAACTCGCCGCAGCTGCTCGAGCTCTCGGGGATCGGCGATCCTGCAGTTCTGACGGCAGCAGCCATCCCGGTGCTGCATGCGCTGCCGGGCGTTGGCGCCAATCTGCAGGATCACTATGTGGTATCCGCACAGTTTCGCCTGAAGCCGGGCACCATTTCGGTGAATGAGCTCTCGCGCGGCTGGCGACTTGTTGCGGAAGCGGCGAAATATGCCATCCAGCGCAGAGGGCTGCTCACCTTGTCGGCCGCGCATGTCCAGGCCTATATTCGCACGCGGCCAGGCCTCAGTGGTCCGGATGTGCAATTTCATATCCTGCCGGCAACTGTTGACATCGAGAAGTTTGTCACCACCCAGCTGTGGGAGCTGGAGAAGCAGCCGGGGCTGACCATTGCTCCCTGCCAGCTGCGCCCCGAGAGCCGCGGCAGCATCCATGTGAAATCCGCCGATCCGTTTGCGCCGCCGTCGATCCGGCCCAACTATCTTTCCGATCCGCTAGATCAGGCGACGATCGTGGAAGGGTTGAAGTGGGCGCGGACGCTCGTTGCGCAGCCAGCGCTGGCCCAGCATGTCAGCCACGAAGTGTTTCCGGGCCCGGATGCGCGGGATGATGCGGCGCTGCTGGAATTTGCCCGGCAAAGCGGCAGCACCATCTATCATCCGGTGGGCACGTGCCGGATGGGCGCGGCAAGCGATGCAGGCGCGGTCGTCGATTCGGATGGCCGGGTTTTCGGCATCGCCGGCCTGCGGGTGGTCGATGCGTCGGTGATGCCGCGCCTCGTCAGCGGCAACACCAACGCGCCCACGATCATGATCGCCGAGAAAATCTCCGATTCCATTCTCGCCGACTCGAAGGCGGCGATGGCGGCCTGATCGTCAGCCGAAGCTCCGCAACCGCCAGTTGCGCCAGTGCGCAGCGGCAATCACCAGCCCGCCCGAAACGGTTGCCAGTTGCTCCATGGCACCGGCGCCGTGCAGCAAGGCGCCCATGGCGACCAGACCGAATCCGGCGAGCGCTGCGATTGCCGGAACCGGATTTCCATGCCGCATGATGCCCTTGCGAAGCGCAGCCAAGCTGAACGGCACAGCGAGCACGATGAGCGCCCAGTGCGCCCAATCCGGGCCATGCAGCGCTTCGAGCGGTCCGCTCGCGATGGCCGGAAGCAGCCCGAGTGCGATCGGCAACGCAACGCAGTGCAGCAGGCAAAGGCTGGAAAGCCCCGCTGCAAGCCGATCATCATCCGCGTTCGAGAGTTGCGAAAAGCCCACGCCACATCCTTGTTGACTGATGTGATGTGATAAAGTCGCACCGGCCGGCGGTCAACCGAAAAGCTCGGGGCCGCGACTGCGCGGCCCCGAGTCATCCCGGCCGCTATCTGGCGAGCAGACGCGCCCACTCGGTCTGGAATTTCGCTTCCACGGCAGCGGTCGTTCCAGCCACCCGACCGATGTCGCCATAGACGAAGGCGCCGGCACCCGCGACCGCCGCTGCCGATCCGGGCAGCACACGGAAATTGGTGACAGCCGGATCAACGCCGCTCACCGTCCCGACGAACTGGCTCTGCGCGGATGGCCCCGTGGGATAGACGGCGTCTGCCAGGTCGATGTTGTTGCTGGCAATCGGCACGACGGGCGCCACATACAGGAAGAAATGCGCAATGTTCCACTTGACCGTCGAGCTCACCACATTCTTGATGTAAACTGCCGGTTGATAGGAGAAGCCGGTGGCGCCGATGAGCGTGTTGCGCTCGATCAGCAGGCTGTTGCTGTCTTCCACCCAGATGCCCTGCCGCATTCCGCCGTAATAGATGTTTTCGCGGATCACGATCGCACTGTGGTTGTAGGGGATTCTGGGATTGCCGCGCTGGATTAGAATGCCTTGCGCCTGCGCACTGTTCAATATCATCGCATTGGCCAGAATGTTGAGCCCATTGGTGGTCAGCCCGGAACTCCCGACATAGACCTGGATCGCATCGGCGTGATCGCCCGCCGCCAGATTGGGCGCAACCTTGGTGAAGAAGTTGCGCTCAAGATAGCCGTAGGTCACGCCATCCAGATTGATGCCTTCACGGGTTTCGGTAAAGTTGTTGCGCAGGATGAACAGGTTCCTGATTGCCTGTGCGCCGAGAGATATCCTCGACTGGCGAAAATCATTGTTGAACACGAAGCTCTTGGTCGATTTCGTGAGATACAGCATCATGCCGTCGTTGTTGGCGTTGCCATCCTTTGTGCCATGGAAATTGCACGAAGTGAAAGCGATGCGATCGGTGAGGCTGGTAAAGACGCCGGGCGTGGTGAGCCATTCGCCGGCCTTCAGCGTATGGCTGAAATCCAGTGCTTCGAAGCGGAACCGCGAGGTGTTGTAGACCACCAGCTCGGCAAACACCGCGCGATTGGTGAGGCTGGCTGAGCGCACGACGATGTCGAACGGCTTGTTGATGCCCTTGATGCTGACTTCGCCATAATTGCCGCCGGCCAGCAGGTTATCGGTGGGGCCGGTGGCAGCGGCAATGGCCGCCGAAAGCTGGGCCGGTGTGCTGACGTTCACTGTCCGCACGGAGCTGGCCGGAACGCCGGGGAAAATCACGTAGGCGGCAACCGGAGTGGAAATCGTGGCCAGGAAAGCAGCGGCCGCGACTGGTATCAGTGATTTGGCAATAGAAATCCTGTGCGCCAAAGGCGCATTTTTTTGAACTTGCAGCATCTAAAACAGTCCTTTTGTTGGGTCGACCCGGATTTCGCCCAAGGATTTCAAACTACAAGACCAAACTCGACAATCCCTGCAGGGGGGATTTCGCAGCTTGTTGCAGAGTGACACCCCTGAACACGGCTTCCTGAATCATCATTAACCGTGATTCATTTCAGCCGCTTCAATCAGTGCCGTCGACACCATCGCGTGTCACGCCTGATACAGAATCAATCCGTCAGGCTGGTGCAAAATCCCGCCCCGCTGATGTAAGCGGCGCGGAGGGATTGCGGCGATGCGGCTTATCAGCCCTGATTTGGGTAGAGCATCGTGTCGCGGGGCGGCTCTGCCAGGCCCGGATAGTCGGTGGTGAAATGCAGTCCGCGCGATTCGTGCCGCGCTTGCGCCGAGCGGACAATCAGGTCGGCGACTTCCACCAGATTGCGCAATTCCAGCAGATCCGGCGTCACCCGGAATGCGCCGTAATAGGCGGCAATTTCCTGCCGAAGCAACGCCACCCGGTGCGCGGCGCGCTCCAGCCGCTTGTCGGTTCGCACGATGCCGACATAGTCCCACATGAAACGCCGCAGCTCGGCCCAGTTGTGGCTGACGACCACCTCTTCGTCGGACGAGGTGACCCGGCTTTCGTCCCACGCGCGAATCGGCGCGGGCGGCGGAACGCTGTCCAGCCGGGCGATGATGTCGTCGGCCGCCGAAACTCCGAACACCAGGCATTCCAGCAGGCTGTTCGATGCCATGCGGTTGGCACCGTGCAGGCCCGATTGCGTGACTTCGCCGACACCGTAGAGGCCCGCCAGGTCGGTGCGGCCCTTCAGGTCGACCAATACGCCGCCGCAGGTATAGTGAGCGGCCGGCACCACCGGGATGGGTTGCGTCACCGGATCGATGCCCAGCTCGCGCAGCCGCTTCACGATTGTCGGAAAATGCTCTTCCACGAATCCGGCCGGCTGATGCGTCATGTCCAGCAGCACATGGGCAAGGCCGGCGCGCTTCATCTCCGCATCAATGGCGCGCGCCACCACGTCGCGCGGCGCCAGCTCGGCGCGGGCATCGTGGCTTGCCATGAACGCAGTTCCATCCGGCAGCCGCAGGATGCCGCCTTCACCGCGCATCGCTTCGGTGATCAGGAAATTCTTCACCTGCGGGTGATACAGGCAAGTTGGGTGGAACTGGTTGAATTCCATGTTGGAAACGCGGCAGCCCGCGCGCCAGGCCATGGCAATGCCGTCGCCGGTCGAGCCATCCGGGTTGGTGGAGAAGCGGTAGACCCGCGATGCGCCGCCGGTTGCCAGCACGACGGCTTTTGCCAGCAGCCGGTTCACTTCGCCGCTGGCGCGATCCAGCGCATAGAGCCCCATCGCCCGGCGCTCGGCAAAGCCCCGCTCTTCGGCGTGGCGTTCGGTGATGAGGTCGATCGCCACCTGGCCGGTCAGGATGCGGATGTTGGGGTTTTCGAGCGCTGCACGCTCCAGCGCCTTCTGCACCGCCCAGCCGGTGGCATCGTCCACATGCACGATACGGCGAGCCGAATGGCCGCCTTCGCGCGTCAGGTGCCAGCGTCCCGACACGGTTTCGCCGGGATTGAACGGCACGCCGAGCTGGGCCAGCCGCTCGATGGCGGCAGGCGCATTCTCGACGACATATTCAACCGTCCGCCGATCGTTCAGACCTGCGCCAGCCGCCATCGTGTCCTCGATGTGCGATTCGAAGGTGTCGCCTTCGTCGAGCACCGCGGCAATGCCGCCCTGCGCCCAGGCGGTGGAGCCGGCCGAGATGTCGCTCTTGGACAGCACCAGAACCTTCACGCTGGCGGCGAGATTGAGCGCGGTGGTAAGCCCGGCGGCTCCGGAGCCGACGACGATCACATCGGCGTGAATGGCCTCGCGGCTCATGCAGCGACCGGCGCGGCGGTGAGCGCCAGGAACACGTCTTCGAGGTCCGCCTCGCGGGTTGTCACGTCCACGATGGTAAGGCCCGCCGTTGCCAGCCGGGCAAGGATCGCACCAGCGTGCACATGGCCCTTGTCATAGGAAATCGCCAACCGGTCGGGCGCGAGCTGCTCCACCCGGGTGGCTCCCTCGATGTGCGGGATGATCGGCACCGGCGCATCCAGAACCACTTCCACTTTCTTCTCGCGCGCCTGCGACAGCAATGTCGGCGTGTCGGTGTCGATGATGATGCGGCCGTGGTTGACGATGGCAATCCGGTCGCACAGCGCTTCGGCTTCTTCCAGATAATGCGTCGTCAGAACCACTGTTGTTCCGGCTGCATGCAGTTCGCGCACATAGGCCCACAGCATCTGGCGCAGCTCGATATCGACGCCGGCGGTCGGCTCATCCAGGATGATGACAGGCGGATTGTGCACCAGCGCCTTGGCAATCAACAGCCGCCGCTTCATGCCGCCGGACAGCGTACGCGAATAGACATGCGCCTTGTCCTCCAGCCTGACCTTGCGCAGCAGTTCCATCGTGTCGCGGCTGCGCGGCGGCACGCCGAACATTCCGGCCTGGAATTCCAGCGTCTCGAACGGTGTGAAGAAGGAATCGAACAACAGTTCCTGCGGCACCACGCCGATGGAGGCCTTGGCATTCCGGGGGTGTTCATCGATGTCGAAGCCCCAGACTTCCGCGGTGCCGCCGGTCTTGTTGACCAGACCGGCGAGGATATTGATCATCGTCGACTTGCCGGCGCCATTGGGGCCGAGCAGACCGAACAGGCTGCCGCGCGGGATTGCGAGCGACACGCCGTCCAGCGCCCGTTTGCCGCCAGCGTAGGTTTTTTCCAGCCTGTCAAGCCGGATGGCGTTCACCACGCCAACGCCGTCGGAAATGGCTGTGTCATGCCGCAATCATCTGGCGAACGTCGGTCAGCCGGCCGGTGATCGCAGCCGCTGCCGCCATCGCCGGGCTCATCAGATGGGTGCGGGCGCCGGGCCCCTGCCGGCCGACGAAGTTGCGGTTGGATGTGGAGGCACAGCGCTCGCCGGGCGGCACCTTGTCCGGGTTCATGCCGAGGCACATCGAGCATCCGGGATCGCGCCACTCGAAACCGGCATCGGTGAAGATGCGGTCGAGGCCCTCGCGTTCGGCCTGCAGCTTCACGAGGCCGGAGCCAGGGACGACAAGCGCCTGTCTGATGTTCCCGGAAATGCGCCGGCCGGCCACAATTGCAGCGGCCGCGCGCAAATCCTCGATGCGGCTGTTGGTGCAGCTGCCGATGAAAATATTCTCCACCGTCACGTCCTCGATGCGCATGCCCGGCGTGAGCCCCATGTAGGCCAGGGATTTCTCGGCAGCGGCGCGTCTGGAGGCGTCGGCGAAGCTGCCGGGGGCTGGAACCACGCCTGTGACCGCCACAACATCCTCGGGCGAAGTGCCCCAGGTGACGAGTGGCGCAATCGCGCTGCCATCGATTGCCACTTCGCGGTCGAAGCGGGCGCCGGCATCGCTCGGCAGCTGCCGCCACCAGGCCAGAGCGGCGTCCCATTCCGCGCCTTCGGGCGCGCGCGGGCGCCCCGCCACATAGGCAAAGGTCTTTTCGTCCGGCGCAACCAGCCCGGCACGGCCGCCGGCTTCGATCGCCATGTTGCACAAGGTCATCCGGCCTTCCATCGAAAGCGCCTCGATCACCGGTCCGCGAAATTCGATGACGCTGCCGGTCGCGCCCGCCGTGCCGATCTCGCCGATGATGGCAAGCGCCACATCCTTGGCAGTGATCGAAAATCCCAGACTGCCGGTCACGTTGACAGCGAAATTCATGCTCCTCTTCAAAAGCAGCGTCTGTGTGGCAAACACATGCTCCACTTCGCTGGTGCCGATGCCGAACGCCAGCGATCCGAATGCGCCGTGGGTCGAGGTGTGGCTATCGCCGCAAACAATGGTGAGGCCGGGAAGCGTGAACCCCTGCTCCGGCCCAATCACATGCACGATGCCCTGTTCGGCGGCGTTCATCGCCACATGCTCGATCCCGAATTCGGCGCAGTTGGCCTCCAGCAGCCGCACCTGCTCAGCCGATTGCGCGTCCGCGATGGGGGCAAAACGGTTGTTCGTCGGCACATTGTGATCGGGCACCGCCAGCGTCAGATCCGGACGGCGGACCTGGCGGCCGGCCGCGCGCAGGCCCTCGAACGCCTGCGGCGTCGTCACTTCATGGATCAGATGCCGGTCGATGAAAATGAGGCTGGTGCCGTCGTCGCGGGTGGCGACAACATGGTCGTCCCAGATCTTGGCGTAGAGAGTGCGGGGCGCGAGCATGGCATCAGGCGTTAGGGCGGCGGGGCACAGCCGGTCAAGCAGCGCGCTACATCTCACCCCTGGAGCGCCGGATGGCAAACCATTTTTCCACATTGGCCTGATGCTGGGGGTAGGTTTCCGCAAACACATGGCCGCCGGTGCCGTCGGCCACGAAATACAGGAAATCATGGGCTTCCGGGTCCAGCACGGCGGCTATCGCCTCGCGCCCCGGATTGGCGATCGGCCCCTGCGGCAGCCCTTTTCGCACATAGGTGTTGTAGCCATTGTCGGCGCGCAATTCGGATCGCCGGATGCGGCGACCAAGCGGCTTGCCCTTGGTGGTCGGGTAGATCACTGTCGGGTCGGCATCCAGTTTCATGCCCTGCGTCAGCCGGTTGGTGTACACCCCGGCTATGCGGCGATATTCCGACGCATCCGCGGTTTCCTTCTGCACGATGGAGGCGAGAATCACTGCCTCATCCTTCGTTTTCACCGCACTGCGCGCGGTTTTCGTCGGCCACAATTTGTCCAGCGTGTCCACCATGCCCGCCTGCATCCGCTTCAGCACGGCAGCGCGCTGCTCGCCCGGTTTCGTGTCCCAGGTTGCCGGCAGGACCGTGCCTTCGGCTGGAACCTCTATCGGTCCCTGCAGCCGCTTCATTGCCTGCAGCCGCTCTGCCACCATGATGCTCGGCATTCCCTCGGGGATCAGCACCTTCACGATGACGACCTCGCCCCTCTGCATGCGATCCAGGATCTTCGCCCAGCCTTCGCCCTCCTTGAAGGCGTAGGTGCCAAACTGGATTGGCCGATCATCGCCGATCAGCCGCGCCGCGATTTCGAATGCGTCGGCGCTTTCGATGACACCTGCCGCCTGCAGCGCGTCCGCCGCCTGGCCGATGGAAGCACCGCGCGGAATAGTCACTTCGATCAGCCCCGCGCCCGGTTGCGGCGCACGGGTCCACACGGTCGCCGTCCAAACGGAAAGCCCGACCATCGAAAGCAGCGCCAGAAGCGCGCCCCACACCATCCAGTTCGGCAATCCTGCAACAAGCTTCTTTGGCTTGGCCTTGGCCGCCATATGCTAGATCTTGCGCATGATGAGGGTGGCGTTGGTGCCGCCGAAGCCGAAGCTGTTGTTGAGCACCGCATCCACCTTTCGCTGCCTGGCGACGAGCGGCACCAGATCGATGCCTTCGGCGCCGTCGCAGGGATTTTCGAGATTCAGCGTGGGCGGCACAATCCCGTCGCGCATGGCGAGCAGACAGAAGATGCTTTCCACCGCCCCGGCACCGCCCAGCAGATGGCCGATGGCCGATTTCGTCGACGACATCGAGATGCCTCCGACGTCGGCGCCGAACAGCCGTTTTACCGCGCCCAGTTCCAGCTCGTCGCCCATCGGGGTGGAGGTTCCGTGCGCATTCACATAGTCGATGTCGGCGGCAACAAGCCCGGCCCGCTTCAGCGCCATCTGCATCGAGCGGAATGCGCCGGAGCCTTCCGGGTGGGGGGCGGTGACGTGGTAGGCGTCTCCCGTCAGCCCATATCCCAGCACCTCGCCATACATGGTAGCGCCGCGGGCGCGGGCGCGATCATACTCTTCCAGCACCACCATGCCGGCGCCTTCGCCCATCACGAAGCCGTCGCGGTCGCGGTCCCAGGGGCGGCTGGCGCGGGTCGGCTCGTCATTGTAGCCGGTGGAAAGCGCGCGCGCCTGGGAAAAGCCGGCGATGCCAAGCGGACAGATCGCCCCTTCCGCGCCGCCGGCCACCATCACATCGGCGTCGCCCCACTGGATCAGCCGGGCCGCATCCCCGATGGCATGCGCGCCGGTCGAGCAGGCCGTCACCACTGCATGGTTCGGCCCCATCAGGCCATATTTGATGCTGACCTGGCCGCTGATGAGATTGATCAGCCGCCCGTGCACGAAATGCGGCGACACCCGGCGAGGCCCCCGCTCGTGCAGCACGATGGCTTCGCTTTCGATGCCCGGCAGGCCGCCGATGCCCGAGCCCATGAGCACGCCCGCGCGGTAGCGCTCTTCCTCGCTCATGGTGGTAAGGCCGGCGTCTTCCAGCGCCTGGCCGGCGGCATCGATACCGTAGATGATGAACGGATCGACCTGCCGCTGCACCTTGTGATCGACCCGAAGGTTCGGATCAAATCCACCCTCGCCGCCTTTCACCTCGCAGGCTATCCGGCAGACATAGTCGCCGGCGTCGAAGCGCGTGATGGTGGCTGCTCCGGAATGCCCGGCGAGCAGGCGCTTCCAGGTGCCTTCGACGCTTCCGCCCAGCGGCGTTACCAGGCCCAGCCCGGTGACAACAACACGGCGCATCGGCCCACTCTCCCTTTTCACGCCACCAAGCCTGCATCAGCGAATACAAAAGCGGCCCCGAAGCGCCAAGCCTCAGGACCGCGTGTTGCGCTTGAAAACTGCCTCGTCGCCGACATCGCTGACGCGCCCCGGCGCGCTGGATGCCCTGCTATTTCCCGTTTGCCGCGATGAAACCGATCGCATCCTTCACCGTCAGAATCTTTTCGGCGGCGTCATCCGGTATTTCTACGCCGAATTCATCTTCGAAAGCCATCACCAGTTCGACCGTGTCCAGACTGTCGGCGCCCAGATCGTCGATGAAGCTCGCATCTTCGGTAACCTTCTCGGCATCGACGCCCAGATGTTCGACCACAATCTTTTTCACGCGTTCCGCGACGTCGCTCATAACCAAACCCCTTCGTGTGCGGGCAGCCCCCAAAGAAGCCACCCAAATGCGAAATGCACGGATAGCCCTGCCCAAACCCGCTGGCAAGCGCAAGGCGGTTGACAGCCTACGCCATGAACATCCCGCCGTTTACGTGAATGGTCTGGCCGGTCACATAAGCGGCTTCGTCGCTGGCCAGCCAGACGGCCGCCGCCGCCACATCGGCACCCTCGCCAAGACGCCCGGCCGGTATTCGGCTCATCAACGCTGCTTTCTGCGGGTCTGGCAGGGCGTCCGTCATCGCCGAGCGTATGAAGCCGGGTGCAATGCAGTTGGCGGTGATGCCGCGCGACGCGACTTCGGCGGCGAGCGCGCGCGTCATGCCCTCCAGCCCCGCCTTGGCGGCTGCATAGTTGGCCTGGCCGGGATTGCCGGTCGAGCCGACCACCGAGCTGATGGAAATGATCCGCCCGAAACGCGCTTTCATCATCGGGCGCAGCGCCGCACGCGAAAGCCGAAACGCGGCCTCGAGATTGACCTGGAAAACCGACGCCCATTCATCGTCCTTCATCCGCATCGCCAGATTGTCGCGGGTGATGCCGGCGTTGTTGACGAGGATATCGAGCCTGCCGAGCGCTGCGATGGCCGCCGGCACGAGCGCCTCCACATCGGCCACATCGTTCAGCCGACACGGCAGGACAACGCTTGCAGGAAGCTCCTCTGCCAGCAGCTGCAGCGCATCCGCACGCGTGCCGGAAAGGCCGACGATTGCGCCGCGCGAAGCCAGCGCCCGGGCAATCGCTCCGCCGATGCCGCCGCTTGCGCCGGTGACAAGTGCCGTCTTGCCGCCAAGATCAAACATGCCCGAATGCCTCTCTACAGATCCCGAACCGCCTGCTCGACAGTCTGCATCGATGTGATGCTCATCGTCTCTGCATCCGGCACGATGCGCTTGACGATCGGCACCAGAATGCGCCCGCCGATTTCCACGAAACGGCCAACGCCCATTGCGTGCAGCGTTTCGATCGATTCGCGCCAGCGCACCAGTTCGGTCACCTGCACGACCAGCAGGCGCTTGATCTCCGCCACGTCGCTGACTGGCTGCGCGGTGACGTTCGTGACGATCGGCACCAGCGGCGCCTGCATCGCGATATCGGCGAGCGCGGCCTGCATCTTTTCGGCAGCCGGCGCCATCAGCGCGCAATGAAACGGCGCCGATACCGCCAGCGCCATGGCGCGGCGCGCACCGGCCGTCTTTGCCAGCGCAATGGCGCGGTCCACAGCCGATTTGTGCCCGGAGACTACCACCTGCCCCGGAGCATTGTCGTTGGCTGCAGCGCAGATTTCGCCTTCCACCGATGCTTCCGCCGCGATTGCATTCACCGCTTTCAGGTCGAGCCCGAGAATGGCCGCCATTGCGCCAACACCCGGAGCCACTGCTGCCTGCATCGCCTCGCCGCGCAGCCGCAGCAGACGTGCTGTATCGGGCAGGGTCAGCGAGCCCGCAGCAGCGAGGGCAGAATATTCACCGAGGCTGTGGCCGGCAACGAAAGCTGCTTTTTCGGCCAGCCGCAGCCCGCCTTCCTGCTCCATCACCTTGAGCAGGGCCATGCTGAACGCCATGATTGCCGGCTGCGCGTTGGCCGTAAGCATGAGCGTGTCGTCCGGCCCATCGAACATGATGCGCGAGAGATTCTGGCCGAGCGCATCGTCGACTTCCTGAAACACCGCGCGCGCCGCCGTGCTGGCAGCTGCCAGCTCCCTGCCCATGCCGACGCTCTGGCTGCCCTGCCCCGGAAAAAGAAATGCTGTTGTCATCGCAATCGCCTAAGCCGCAGCAGCAGGCCGTGCAAGGCGCGCGTTGCGCTTGCAACTGTGCACCGACACCCGATTCTGCACCCTTTCCTAGCGCTGCCTTGTTGGATATGGTTTCGCTTCGAGGGTTGCTGTTCAGATTGTGGCCACACCGCCACTGGCAGAAACAGCGCGTTCGACGAAATAGAATTGCACAAG
>JBBRKH010000002.1:0-21720 GCA_038217965.1 Sphingomonadales bacterium
CAGCGATACCACCGAAATCAGCATCAGATAGGGGAAGGTGAGCCGTGTAAGATCGGTGGTGAGCGCCAATTTCTCCGGCGAACCATCCTCGAAGCCGCCGGTCATTGCCCAGACGATCGGTCCGGCGGCCAGCATCACCAGCGCGGAAAATGCCAGCAGGATGGGGAGCAGAAAGGCCAGCGCCTGCTCGGTGAAGGAGACCGCCGGCCGGGTGTCGACGACGGCACCATCCTTCCGGCCGAGCTTGGCCGCTGCCATCGGCACGAAGGCGGCGGAAAAGGCCCCTTCGGCAAACAGCGAGCGGAACAGATTGGGCAGCCGGAAGGCGACCAGAAACGCATCTGCCGCGAACCCCGCACCGAGATAGCGCGCCATCAGCAGATCGCGCGCGAATCCGGCGAAGCGCGAAATCAGCGTGAAGCCGCCGACCGTGGTGGCAGCGCGGATCAGCGACAAGCGTGGCTGCCCAGCTGGCGGGCGTTGATCAGGCGTTGCCCATCGTGATTCCGTCGGCACCCGGGCCGCCTGCACCGCCTTGCCGGGCTTCCAGCTGGCGCATGTAGAGCCCGCCGAAATCGATGGGCTCCAGCATCAGCGGCGGGAAGCCACCATCGCGGGTGCAATCGGAAATCACCCGGCGGGCAAACGGAAACAGGATGCGCGGCGCCTCGACGATCAGGAACGGCTCGATCGCCTCCGGCGGCGCACCGGCGAGGCGGAAAAGGCCGCAATAGAGCAGCTCTATGGCAAAGGCGACCTTGTCATCCGGGCCCTTGGCATTCGCCTCGATTTTCAGCTCGACCTCGAACATGTCCTGGCCGCCGGCTCGGGCATTGACGTTGACGTTGATTTCGATCTTCGGCTGGCCCTGCATCTGCAATGATCCGGGCGCATTCGGATTTTCGAACGACAGATCCTTCACATATTGCGCCAGGATGCCGGCCTGCGGCGCCAGATCGGCACCGTTTGCAAGCGCTTCGGCGGCTTCTTCGGAAATCTCGTTTGTCATGATGCTCTCGATGCTTTCGCTTGGGGGCCAGCGGGAGCGTGTTCCCGGGCCGGGCATATGGTCGCGGCGGGCTAGCAGGGAGAGCGCGCGGCTGCAAGCATGCGGCAACCGGGCGGGTTGCACGGACGATGCGGCAACCCGGGCGGGTTGCACGGCAGCCAATATCCACTATCTTGAAGGAGAAGTGCAAACTTGGCGGCAATGCGCGTATAGGCTATTGCAGGCAGGCTAACGCTTTATGAAAGGCGCGCCCTGTTGGCGCGCAAAACGAGGCACAGGTTCATGCAGAGCGGATGGGTGGAAATTTTCTTTCTGGCAATGCTTGCCGGATTCATCGGCCTTCGGCTCTATCATGTGCTGGGGCGCCGCACCGGCCATGAGAAGCCGGCTGCCGATCCGTTCCGTCCGTCCCGCCCGGAAGTGGATCGTCCGGCTGCCGCCCGCGGCGATGCCTTCGAGCGCGAGGTGGCCCCATTGCCTGGCCTCCCTGTCGATCTCGATCCCGATGTTCGCCCCGGCCTCGAAGCCGTGATGAAGGCAGACCGCAGCTTTGCGCCGGATCGATTTCTGGCCGGCGCCAGCAGCGCCTACGGGCAGATCCTCGAAAGCTTCTGGAAGAGCGACAGCGAAAGCCTGGACCATCTCGTGTCGGACGAGCTGCTCGCGAATTTCAAGAATGCAATCGATCAGCGCGCGGAAGCCGGTGAGCATTTGGAAAACCGCCTCATCCAGATAGATGGTGCGAAAATCGTCGGCGCCAGGATGAACGGCACCATGGCCGAAGTCACCGTGCGGTTCGATGCAGACATCGTCGCCGTCACCCGCAACGGAAATGGTGATGTTGTGGCGGGCGATCCCGCCGTGCCGGTGGAAACGCATGACGTCTGGACCTTCAGCCGCCACACTGCC
The DNA here is from genome assembly GCA_038217965.1 of Sphingomonadales bacterium. GTDB lineage: Bacteria > Pseudomonadota > Alphaproteobacteria > Sphingomonadales > Sphingomonadaceae > Sandaracinobacteroides. The sequence continues at coordinate 1,919 of JBBRKH010000002.1, forward strand.
ACCAACGACCCCGCCTGGTTGCTCGTCGCCACTGACGAAGACGCCTGAAGCAAACCGGATGCGCGCCGTGCGGCCTTCGAGCCTCGCGGCGCTGTTCGCGCTGGCGGCGTGCGCCACACATCCTGCTTCAGCCCCGCCAGCGCAGACAAATCCGGCTACCCCGCCGGCGACAGGCCAGGTGGTGACGCTGGTTCCCAATGCGCCATTCGGCAGATTTCCGTTCACCATCGATACTCGCCAAGCCTTTGCCCGCGCCTGCCCTGCCCTGTTGCGCCGCGCCGACCAATCCGGCCTGACCCGCCCCGAAGACTGGCGTGCGGCCTGCGAGGATCCAAATCGCGACCCGCAGGCCTTTTTCTCGCGCCATTTCACCGCCGTTCGCATCGGTGACGGCAAGGGCTTCACAACCGGCTACTTCGAGCCGGAAATCGCCGGCTCGCGAACCCCGAAACCCGGCTCGGCCCCGGTGTATGGCAAGCCGCACGACCTTGTCGAAGTGGATTTGACCCCGTTTGCCGCCGATTTGAAGGGACGCAGCATTCGCGGACGCTGGACGGGCAGCAGCGTTGTCCCTTATTTCTCACGCGCCGAAATCGAGAACGGAGCCCTTGCCGGCCGCAAGCTGGAGCTGGCCTGGGCCGACGACCCGGTCGAACTCTTCTTCCTTGAAATCCAGGGCTCGGGACGGCTGCGGCTGCCGGACGGCGAGGTGTTGCGGATCGGCTATGCTGGCCAGAACGGCCATCCCTATGTCGCCATTGGCCGGCTGCTGCGGCAGCGCGGCATGCTCGAAAAGCCCGGCATGGAAGAGATCATCGGATGGATCCGGCAAAACCCCGCCGCAGGAAAGGCGCTGATGCGCGAAAATCCGAGCGCGGTCTTTTTTCAGCTGGCAGACCCCGGGCTCGACGGCCCGCTCGGCACGCTCGGCGTGCCATTGATTGCCGAGGCGAATGCTGCGGTCGATCCGGCCAGATTGCCGCTGGGTGCGCCGATCCTCGCGCGCTTCGAGATGAACGGCGCACCAACCGAAAGGATGCTGATTGCAGCCGATACCGGAGGCGCCATCCGGGGGGACAACAGGATCGACATCTTCTGGGGTGCCGGCCCGAAGGCGCGGGCAGCAGCGGCCAGCCTTGCAACGCCAATCGATCTGCTGGTCCTGCTGCCGCACGCAGCCGCCGAGCGACAGCGGCAAAATCCGCCACGATGACCCGCCGTCTTGCCGCCGACGAAGCCGCCCTCTGGGCAAAAGTTGTCGCCGGCGTCACGCCGCTGCACCAGCGCCAGGAGCCAATGCCCGACGCCCTGCCGCAAATCGCGAGTATCCCGGCAAGCTCCAGTCGCACTGTGCCCCGCGCCGGGGTGGGACCCAGCCGCATCGCAATGCCGGCACTGGCCGCGGCGGCTGCTCCGCATAGCAAAGCCACCGAGACATTGGATCGCACCTGGGACCGCCGCCTTTCGAGCAGCCGGCTGGAGCCCGATGTCGTTATTGATCTGCATGGCCTGACGCTCGATGCCGCCCGCGCCACGCTTTACCGCCGCGTCGCGCAGGCCGACGCCGTGGGGCACCGGGTGCTGCTCGTGATTACCGGCAAGGGCCGCATGCCGGGCCCGGCCCCGGCCGATCTGGTCCCCGGTCTGGGCGGCGGTGACCGGCGGGGCGCAATTCGCGTCAGTCTGCCGCGCTGGCTTGGCGAACAGGGGCTTTCCAGCCGGATCGCAGCGGTCCGTCGCGCGCACCCCCGACACGGCGGCGAAGGAGCGGCCTATCTGGTGCTGAAACGCAAACGATAAGGGCCGGGCGCGCCTCGCAGCGCACCCGGCCCCGTTTCAGTGAGTGCCGGATCAGGCCGCAGCAAGGCGGCGGCGGCGCAAGGATGCCCCTACCAGCCCGAAACCCGCAATCATCATGCCCCAGGTGGCCGGCTCGGGAATGGCGCCCGCCACATCGCCGATGCCAACGGTGTAGCCATGCCAGTTTTCGCTGGTGTCGGTGAAGCTGATCGAGTTGAAGGTGCCCGAAAAGCGGATGATCGCATGCACTTCGCCCGAGCCGAAGAAGCCGGTGCTGCTCCCGTTCAGGATCGGCGTGCCCGAGCCCCAAAAGCCGGGGCCGTTGCTTTCGACGGTGAATGGCGCGGAAAACACGACCGTGTTGCCATTCCAGCTCATGAGCGCGATGTAAGGGTCCACCACCGCCTTGTCGAAGCTGATCAACTTGGTGCCGCCGGCATTGAGCGCAACGATGTCGATGCCCGGTGGCTTGTTGATGGCGCCGTTGTAGGTGCCGGTGTCCCAGTAGGCGATGCCGGATGCGGTTTGCACAAAGCTGTAGCCGCCGGTGTGGGTTACGCCCACGGCGCCGCCGGGGGCGGCAATGGTGCCCGTGGCCGTGCCGGCTGACGCCGATTGCCAATCCGTCCATGCGACAGTGACCGCGCCGGCCTGCGATCCGGCAAATGCCAGCGCCACTGCGCCGGCGACAAAATATGCATTCATAAATCAAGCCTTCCAACCGTTCCGACCGACCGCCAGAACTCGAAATGCATATGCAATAATCATGCCAGCCGCGCAATGGTCGGAAGTCATTGAAATCCTTGGCGGCGGTATTTGCCAATTGGTTAAGGGTGTAAGGCTGTCCGACAGATTCTGGCGGTTTGATGGCTTTTGCGCTTGTCACTTGCGACTTTCCAGGCGCCATGCTAGGCGCACGCCGCAAGCCGACGAGGCCCGTTTTGCAGCCTCTGTTGCGCTTCCCGATTCCAGGCAGGCTGTGCAGGACCTGTTGCGCGCGCCCGGCCATCGGCTCCGGAGAATGATTGTGCCGCGCAGGTTGCCGGCGAGAGAAAGTGGCTTTTGGTGGACGCACAGACCCTGGCTGGTTCGATTTCGGCGGCAGGCTTGCCCGGCCGCTATGCCGCCGCGCTGTTCGGCCTGGCCACTGAGCAGAAGTCCCTCGATGCCACTGTGGCAGCGCTGGCGACGGTGCAGACGGCGCTGGGCGAATCTGCGGATTTTCAGGCACTCACCACGGCACCCCAGATTCGCCGGAGCGTCGCTGCCGGCGCCATTGCCGGGATCGCGGCAGAGCTGAAGTTGCCGAAACTGGCGTCCGACTTCCTTGGAGTGGTCGCCAGGAACGGTCGTCTGAAAGATATTCCCGCAATCATCCGTGCCTTTGCAGCGATGACGGCGGCGCACACGGGAACCTTGACCGCACAGGTGACCAGCGCGCAGGCGCTGACAGAGCCGCAACTGGATGTCTTGCGAACGAAGCTGAAGGCCCGCACCGGCCAGACCACCCGGATCGATGCCATCGTCGATCCGGCCATTCTTGGCGGGCTCATCGTGCGCATCGGCTCCGAACAAATCGATTCAAGCGTCAGAACCCGCCTCGAAAAGCTGGGTCAGCACATGAAAGGCAACGCATAATGGACATTCGCGCAGCGGAAATCTCCCGCGTCATTCGCGACCAGATCGCCAATTTCGGCACCGAAGCCGAAGTCTCCGAAGTCGGGCAAGTGCTCTCTGTGGGTGACGGCATCGCGCGCGTGCATGGCCTCGACAAGGTGCAGGCCGGCGAGATGGTGGAATTCCCCGGCGGCATCAAGGGCATGGCCTTGAACCTCGAAACCGACAATGTCGGTGTCGTTATCTTTGGTGCCGACACCTCCATAAAGGAAGGCGACACCGTCAAGCGCACCGGCACCATCGTCGACGTGCCCGTCGGACGTGGCTTGCTCGGCCGCGTGGTGGATGCGCTCGGAAATCCGATCGACGGCAAGGGACCGATCGAATCCACCGAGCGCCGCCGTGTCGAAGTGAAGGCGCCGGGCATCATCCCGCGCCAATCGGTGCACGAGCCGATGCAGACCGGCCTGAAGGCGCTCGACGCGCTCGTCCCCGTCGGCCGGGGCCAGCGCGAGCTCATCATCGGCGACCGCCAGACCGGCAAGACCGCAGTCGCGCTCGACACGTTCATCAACCAGAAGACCGCCAACGCCGGCGACGACGAAACCAAGAAGCTTTACTGCATCTATGTCGCCATCGGCCAGAAGCGCAGCACGGTCGCCCAGATCGTCCGCGTACTGGAAGAATATGGCGCGATGGAATATTCGATCGTTGTTGCGGCAACGGCATCCGAACCTGCACCGTTGCAATATCTCGCGCCCTACACCGGCTGCACAATGGGTGAATTCTTCCGCGACAACGGCATGCACGCGGTTATCGTTTATGACGATCTGTCGAAGCAGGCCGTCGCCTACCGCCAGATGTCGCTCCTGCTGCGCCGTCCGCCGGGCCGCGAAGCGTATCCCGGCGATGTGTTCTATCTTCACTCACGCCTGCTGGAGCGCGCCGCCAAGATGAGCGATTCCAACGGTGCCGGTTCGCTCACCGCGCTCCCCATCATCGAAACCCAGGGCGGCGACGTGTCGGCCTATATCCCGACCAACGTGATTTCGATCACCGACGGCCAGATCTTCTTGGAATCCGAGCTGTTTTATCAAGGCATCCGTCCGGCCATCAACGTTGGCCTGTCGGTCAGCCGCGTCGGCTCGGCCGCGCAGACCAAGGCGATGAAGAAGGTCGCCGGGTCCATCAAACTGGAGCTTGCGCAGTATCGCGAAATGGCGGCGTTCGCGCAGTTCGGCTCCGATCTCGATGCCTCGACGCAAAAGCTGCTGAATCGCGGCGCGCGCCTGACGGAATTGCTGAAACAGGCACAATTCAGCCCGATGCCGTTCGAAGACCAGGTCGTCAGCATTTTCTCCGGCGTCAACGGCTTCCTTGACGCCGTGCCCGTGAAAGATGTGAACCGCTTCGAGGCCGCCCTGTTGAGCGACATCAAGGCAAACCACAGCGGCATCCTCTCGGACATCCGCGCCAAGAAAGACATTTCGCCAGACACGAACGCCGCCCTGAAGGACGCCATCGGCGCCTTCGTCCGCACCTTCGCGTAGAAGAGCCGCTTAGATGGCCACGCTCAAGGTTCTAAAGGGTCGAATCGCTTCGGTGAAATCGACCCAGAAGATCACCCGCGCCAAGAAGATGGTTGCGGCTGCCAAGCTGCGCCGAGCCCAGGCCGCAGCGGAGGCTGCGCGGCCTTATGTCGAGCGGCTCGAGTCGGTGGTGCAGTCCCTGGCAAGCGCCACCACCATAGGCGACACCACGCCACGCCTTCTGGGCGGCACCGGCAGACAACAGACCCATCTGCTGGTGGTCGCCAATTCCGATCGCGGCCTTGCCGGCGCCTTCAATTCGAATATTGTGAAGGCTGCCCGCCTGAAGGCTGACGCGTTGATCGCCGAAGGCAAGACGGTCAAATTCTATCTCATCGGTCGCAAGGGCCGCGCCGTGATAGCGCGGTCCTTCCCTGGCAAGATCATCGCCCAATTTGACACGATGGGCACGAAATCGGTCGAATTCGGGCAGGCAAAGGCGATTGCCGACGCGCTATTCGAACGCTTCGAAGCGGGCGAATTCGATATCGCCCACCTGTTCTACAGCCGCTTCAAATCCGCCCTCTCGCAAGTGCCGACAGAACAGCAGATAATCCCCGTCAGCGTGTCCGCCGAAAGCGCCTCCGCCGAGCGCACGCCCGTCGAGTATGAACCCGACGAGGAATCGATTCTCGCCGATCTGCTTCCACGCAACGTCACCATCCAGATCTTCAAGGCGCTACTGGAAAACGCCGCATCGGAACAAGGAGCATCAATGACCGCGATGGACAACGCCACCCGCAACGCCGGTGATCTTATCACCAAGCTCACCATCCAGTACAACCGCACCCGCCAGGCCGCGATTACCAAGGAACTGATCGAGATTATTTCGGGTGCGGAGGCGCTATGATTATCCGCGCCGCACTTGCAATGGCTATCGCCGTTGCAGCTTTCGCTCCGGCATTCGCCGCGCCTGCAGGGCCGACAACGGCACAGATGAACGCACTTCGCGCTGCCAAGGGTGAAAAATGCCCGCCCATTCGCAACCTGAAGTGCACAGTACTTGGTGACCCGACCGAATATCGCTGCACCTACCAGGAGCGCTACAAGCCCGCCCCGTGGACCAAAACAACTGCCCTGGTCGCCCGCGATGGCAAGGGCTGGACCTGGCTCGACGGCGGCCCGCGCTGCTCGGCTTTGCCGCAGAGATGACCCAATTTTAACCCGGGAGTGAGATCAATGGCCACCATTTCAAACAACATCGGTCGCATCACCCAGGTGATCGGCGCTGTCGTGGACGTTGCGTTCGACGACAACCTCCCGGAAATCCTGACCGCGCTGGAAACCCGCGTCGAGGATCGCCGCCTCGTCCTCGAAGTGGCGCAGCACCTCGGCGAAAACACCGTTCGCACCATCGCCATGGACTCGACCGACGGCTGCGTGCGCGGCCAGGAAGTCGTCGACACCGGCTCGCAGATCCGTGTCCCCGTCGGCCCGGCCACCTTGGGGCGCATCCTGAACGTCATCGGCGAGCCTATCGACGAACGCGGCCCCGTTGGCGCCACGCAAACCGCCCCGATTCACGCGGCCGCCCCGGAATTCGTCGACCAGTCCACCGAAACCAGCATTCTCATCACCGGTATCAAGGTTGTCGATCTCATCGCGCCCTATGCCAAGGGCGGCAAGATCGGGCTGTTCGGTGGCGCCGGCGTCGGCAAGACGGTGCTCATCCAGGAGCTCATCAACAACATCGCCAAGGGCCACGGCGGCACCTCGGTGTTCGCCGGCGTTGGCGAGCGGACGCGCGAAGGCAATGATCTCTATCACGAATTCCTCGATGCCGGCGTCATCGCAAAGGACGCCGACGGCAACCCGACGTCCGAAGGCTCCAAGGTCGCGCTGGTCTTTGGCCAGATGAACGAGCCGCCGGGCGCGCGTGCCCGCGTGGCACTTTCCGGCCTCACCATCGCCGAATATTTCCGCGATGTGGAAAACCAGGACGTGCTGTTCTTCGTGGACAACATCTTCCGCTTCACCCAGGCCGGCTCGGAAGTGTCGGCGCTGCTCGGCCGCATCCCGTCGGCGGTGGGCTATCAGCCGACGCTCGCCACCGACATGGGCGCCCTGCAGGAGCGGATAACCTCGACCAAACGCGGCTCGATCACCTCGGTGCAGGCGATTTACGTGCCCGCCGACGATCTTACCGATCCCGCACCTGCCACCAGCTTCGCCCACCTCGACGCGACCACCACGCTCAGTCGCTCGATCGCGGAGCTCGGCATTTATCCAGCCGTCGATCCGCTGGATTCGACCTCGCGCGTGCTGGAGCCCCGCACCGTTGGCGAAGAGCATTATCGCGTCGCCCGTTCGGTTCAGGAAGTGCTGCAGAAATACAAGTCGTTGCAGGATATCATCGCCATTCTCGGCATGGACGAGCTGTCCGAAGAGGACAAGCTGACCGTCAGCCGCGCCCGGAAAATCCAGCGCTTCCTGTCGCAACCCTTCCACGTCGCGGAAATCTTCACCGGCTCGCCCGGCGTCTATGTCCAGCTGGAAGACACCATCAAGGGCTTCAAGGCCATCGTCGCCGGCGAGTATGATCACCTCCCCGAAGCCGCCTTCTACATGGTCGGCACCATCGAGCAGGCCGTTGAAAAGGCCCAGAAGCTCGCAGCAGACGCCGCCTGATGGCGATGCTGCACTTCGAACTGGTAAGCCCGGAGCGGTTGATCCGCTCCGGCCCGGTGCACATGGTCGTCGTCCCCGGAACCGAAGGGGATTTCGGCGTCTTGGTGGGCCATGCGCCCTTCATGAGCACGATCCGCTCCGGTGAAATCGCAATCTACGCCAGCGAAAACAGCCAGCCCGAGCTGGTTGCCATCGAAGGCGGCTTTGCCGAAGTTTCGGAGCGCGGCCTTACCATTCTGGCGGACCAGGCCAAGGCCGTTACGTTGCAGTGATTGTTCGCGCTGCAACCGCTGCCGATGCCGAAGCGATTGCCGCCGTCTATGCCCCCCATGTTCGGAACGGCACCGCGAGCTTCGAACTTGAGCCGCCGGGTGCAGCCGCCATGCTGGCCCGCATCGAGAAGGTGCTGAATGCGGGTGCCCCCTGGCTGGTCGCAGATGATGCCGGCCGGCTGCTCGGATATGCCTATTGCGCCGAGTTCCACCATCGCCCTGCCTATCGCCACACCTGCGAATCAAGCGTCTATGTCCGTGAGGGCGAAGCCGGCAAAGGCGTCGGTCGGGCGCTGATGCAGATGCTGTTCGCCGAAGCCATCGCACGCGGCTTTCAGCAGATGATCGCCGTGGTCGGCGACAGCGACAACACCGCATCGATACAATTGCACAAGGTGCTGGGCTTCCGCGAGGCCGGCACACTCACCGGCGTCGGGCTGAAATTCGGTCGTGTGCTCGATGTGGTCTATCTGCAAAAGGCGCTCTGAAACCTCACCCCTTCGGCTTCTGAAACACCCGTGCAATGCGGTTCATCTTGCCCCTGACTGCGTATCTTCGGCAAACCGCACAAGGCATGCAACCTTCCGGCGATGGCGCAGTTTCGCACAGGAGCTTTTGTGGCGCGCCGATCCGGCGCGCATCCGCTGCGCCGATAATCTTTGCTGCAAGGGACGGACAGGGCATGTTCAACCGCACATCGCACAGGTCCCGGATGGCCCACCCGTCTGGGGTGGCGCTCTGATGCCGATCGCCGATGTCATTGTCGTTGGCGGCGGGCCGGCGGGGCTGACCGCGGCCATCTATCTGGCACGGTTTCACCTGCAGACGCTGATCGTCGACGACGGGCGCAGCCGGGCCCTGATGATCCCGGTGTCGCACAATCATGCCGGGCATCCGGCAGGCATTGCCGGCTCGGAACTGGTGAGCCGCATGCGCGCACAGGCGCTGCAATATGGCGCGGTTGTGATGGAAGGCAGTGTTACCGGCATCTCGCAGGCGGATGGGGTTTTCGAAGTGAGTGCAGGAAAGCCGCTGCGGGCACGTGCCATTCTGCTGGCGACCGGCGTGCGGAACCTTCGACCGGACATGGACGATGATCTGCACGACCGCGCCGTTGCCACGGGCCGGCTGCGCTATTGCCCGATCTGCGATGGCTTCGAAGTCACCGACAAGCGCATCGCGGTGATCGGCAGCGGCAAGCATGGCGCACGCGAAGCCTTGTTCCTGCGCAGCTACTCGCAAGATGTGGCGCTGATCGCGGCAGATGGACCACACACTCTGGACAGCGTCTCGAAGTTGGCTCTGGAGGATGCCGGCATCGCCGCAATCGATGGCCCGGCTGCGGATTTCGCCCTGACCGGGACCGGAATCGAACTGCAAACAGCCAACGGACGGCTGCAGTTCGACAGCATCTATTCCGGGCTCGGATCGGATGTGCACTCCGGCCTCGCCAAAACGCTAGGGGCCGATCTTGCCGAGGGCGGATGCATTGTCGTCGACAGCCACAAGCGCACCAGCATCGCTGGATTGTATGCGGCCGGCGATGTGGTGCCGGGGCTGGACCAGATCAGCAACGCAATGGGAAGCGGCGGCATTGCTGCCACGACCATCCGCAACGATCTTGCCCGCATCAGCCCTTTGCGGCGGTGACTTTTGCCAATGGTGCCCTTTGGCGAGCGGTGCCGGCCGCTGGCTGACCACGTTCGTCTGGCCCGGGAACCACCGTGTCCGCCACAGGTTGTCGCAGAAGTCCGCCATCCCCGGCGGACTTCACGCTTTGGTGGAGCATGGCATGCCGCGTCTGGCTGCATCACAGCCGAAAACATCGCAGTGCGCCCCGGCGGCTGGGCAACCCATGCTGACGCTCGAGGAAATGCTGAACGATGCCCCGTTCATGGTGCTGGCTCCGCACCCGGATGACGAGGTGCTTGGCTGCGGCGGTCTGCTGGCGCTGGCCGCCGACGCGGGCCTGCCGGCGCTCGTGGCAACGCTGACGGATGGCAGCGCTTCCCATGCCTCATCGCTTTGGCCGCCCCGGCGGCTTGCCGAACAGCGTGAGCGGGAGGTGCATGACGGTCTCGCCTTGCTGGGAGCGACCGACGTGATGGTTGTGCCGCTGGGCCTGCCCGATGGCGGCCTTGGACAGCCGACAGTGCGCGCATCTCTCCTCCCGACGCTTGGCCAGCTCGCCCGCCGCCACAAAGCCCACAGCCTGCTGGTGACGGATGCAGGCGACGATCATCCGGATCATAGGGAAGCGTTCCGCCTGGCCAGCGCCCTGCTGGCGCTGGGGATTGTGCACCGTGTCTTCAGCTTTCCGGTCAGCCAGCGGCTGGACGGTCAGGATGTCAGCCGTTTCCGACGCTTGCCAACGTCGCAGCTCGCCAACAGGAAACGAGCGGCTATCGAGGCGCATCTGTCGCAGACCGGCAAGATTGCCGATCTCGGCGCCGGATTCTGCCTGTCGCCAGAGGCGATCAATGCCTTCGCAACGGAGGATGAAATGTTCCTGCTGGCCTGAAGCGGCCGCACCGCGCCAGATCAGCGCAGGCGCTGACGGGCAGGAACCTTTCGCTGTCTGACGCCTTTCTCATGCATGATTGGAAGGTCTGCAAGGGCACAGAATTGACGAGATTCACGAAGACGGCGCCACAACCGATGTGTTCGCCCACAAGACCGGTCATCTGGATTGACCTGATGCGAGATACCAAAGCGTTTCGTTCGTCTGCAGTTTCTGCAGCGGAAGTCTCAAACGAACCATCTGACTTTTGCTAAGGACAGCGACGCACGTTTTCTATCGATTTTATCGGATTTAGAGTCCGAAAATTCAGCAATGGAACCGAAATCCAGCACATCCGTTCAATCCTGGTTGTCTGCATGCCCGGCCGATATTCCATCGCCAAAAGCAAAGGAAACTGTTCGTGAGCCTGTTCGATCCTGTAGAATCCAAGCCGACGCTGATTGTGTTTTCGCATCTGCGTTGGGATTTCGTGTTTCAGCGCCCGCAGCAGCTGCTCACACGTGCTGCGCTTGATTACGAAGTGATCTTCATGGAAGAGCCGATCTTGGAAGGATCGGTGGAAATGTGGCGTGAAAGCAGCCCTTGGCCCGGCGTTCAGCTGGTACAGCCTCTCGCACCGGCCGGCACCTCCGAGCACTCGATTCTCTGCCTGCAGGAGCGCATTGCACAGGTTATTGCCGCCCGCGCCGGGATCGCGCCCGTCTATCTATGGTATTACACTCCGATGGCTTATGCGTTCGGTCGTTCGCTGTCGGCAGATCTCATCATCTTCGACAAGATGGACGAGCTTTCCGCTTTCGCCTTCGCCCCGCCGGGCCTGCTGGAAACGGAAGCGGCGTTGATGCAGGAAGCCGATCTCGTATTTACCGGCGGCGCTTCGCTGCATGCTGCGGCTTTCGGCCGCAACCCCGAGGTGCACTGCTTCCCATCCAGCATAGATGCTGCCCATTTCGGCCAGGCCAGAACAGATAGCGCCGCAGACCCTGCCGACCAGGCAGCGATTTCCGGTCCATGGATAGGCTTCTTCGGCGTGATCGACGAGCGCATCGATCTTGGGCTCGTTGCCGAGATGGCCGCTTTGCGACCGGATCTCCACCTTGTCATGGTGGGCCCGACCGCAAAGATCGACCCGGCGACCTTGCCGCAAGCACCCAACATCCACTGGCTTGGGCCAAAAGCTTATGCCGAACTGCCGGCCTACATGGCGCACTGGGACCTTGGCTGGATGCCGTTTGCGCTTAACGATGCCACCCGCTTCATCTCGCCCACCAAGACCCCGGAATTCCTAGCCGCCGGCCTGCCGCTCATCTCGACCGCCATTCGCGACGTGGTTGAGCCTTATGGATGTCTGGGGCTGGTGGACATCGTGGATGGTGCAGCGACCGCCGCTATTGCTGCAGATCGCATGCTCGCTGCCTGCGGCGATGTCCTCGCGGTGCGCAGCAGGCTGGCAGCCGTGGACCGCCACCTCGCTGGAAACAGCTGGGATGCAACATGGCACGGCATGCGGGCAATGATAGAAACCGCGGCCACCCGCGACGCCGTGCCTGCTGCCCTGGTGCGCAAGTCGGAGGCCGCGCATGTATGACTGGTTGATCGTCGGTGCGGGCTTCGCCGGCTCGGTGCTGGCCGAGCGCCTGGCCTCCCAGCGCGGCGATACCGTGCTCGTGGTGGATCGGCGCCGGCACATTGCCGGCAACGCCTATGATCATGCAAATGCGGACGGTCTGTTGATCCACGAATACGGGCCGCACATTTTTCACACCAACAGCCAGCAGATTCTCGATCATCTGTCACAGTTCACGGACTGGCGCCCTTATGAGCACCGCGTCATCGCGTCGGTCGATGGAATGCTGGTGCCCATTCCCATCAATCTCGACACGGTGAACCGCCTCTATGGCCTGAACCTCACCAGCGCGGAACTCGTCGAATGGTTTGCCGCCCGCGCGGAAAAGGTGGAAACGATCGAAACTTCCGAAGATGTCGTAGTGTCGGTCGTCGGCCGCGAGCTCTACGAGAAATTCTTCCAGGGCTACACGCGCAAGCAATGGGGCCTTGATCCTTCGCAGCTCGACAAGTCGATCACTGCGCGGGTGCCGATCCGCACCAACCAGGACGACCGCTACTTCACCGACACACACCAGTGCATGCCGGCGCAGGGCTACACACGGATGTTCGAGCGCATGCTCGACCATCCGAATATCACGGTGATGCTGGAAACCGACTTCCGCGCGGTCGCCGCCACGGTTCCCCACCGGCGGGTCATCTACACCGGGCCGATCGATGAGTATTTCGATCATCGTTTTGGCCGGCTGCCCTATCGCTCGCTGCGTTTCGAGCACGAAACACTGCCACGGGAGTGGGCACAAAGCGTGGGGACGATCAATTTTCCGCAGACCGAGGATTACACGCGGATCAGCGAATACAAGCACATGACCGGGCAGCAGCATCCGTTCACCGCCATCACCCGCGAATATCCCGCGTCTGAAGGGGATCCCTATTATCCCATCCTGCGCCCCGACAGCGCCGAGCTTTTCAAGCGCTACGAGGCTCTTGCAGCGCAGACGAAGGATGTGTGGTTCGTCGGACGGCTGGCCACCTTCCGCTACTACAACATGGATCAGGTGACCGGTCAGGCGCTGGCGACCTTCCGCCGGATCGAGGAGGCGCTGCCCATCCGGGCATCGCTTGCACCCCCTCGCCCCCGCAGCAGCCCTTCGATGCCTGCCCGACTGTCCCCCGACAAGGTGCAGGCAGCAGCGTGATTGCGCCGCATGATGGCCGCGCGCCAGGCGGCGCGCAATCCGGGCCGCTGTTTCAAACGATGCTGATGGGCGGCTTCGAATGCGCAGCGCAGACGCTGCGCAACGGCCGGCGTCTCGATATCGCGGCATCCACAGGGCATGATGTTCGGGCCGGCGAGGATTTCGATCTGCTGCGGGCGCACGGCATGCGCGGTGCCCGCGACGGGTTGCGCTGGCACTGCATCGAACAGCGGTCAGGACAGTATGACTGGTCGAGCTTCCTGCCCTCGCTCCGCGCGGCCAGAGATGCCGGTGTGTCGGTTGCATGGGATCTGCTGCACTATGGCGTGCCGCGCGGCGTGGATGTGTTTTCGCCCCGCTTCGTCAGCCGCTTTGCCGCCTTCGCGCAAGCTGCAGCGCGGATAGTTGCCAACGAGACCGATGCGCCCCCAGTCTACACGCCGGTAAACGAGATCAGCTTCTGGGCCTTCGCAGGTGGTCAAGTGGGCGGCCTCAATCCCTTTGCCCGCAACCGTGGAGCAGCACTCAAACGCCAACTGGTGCGCGCCACTCTGGCGGCTGCAGATGTGGTTCGCGCCGTCGATCCGCGCGCGCGGATCGCCTGCGCCGAGCCGCTTGTTCACATCCATCCCAAAGACGCAACAGCTGCGGCCGTTGCCCACGCCGACACGCACAACAATTTCCAGTTCGAAGCGCTGGACATGCTGCTGGGTCGCACCGAACCGGCGCTGGGCGGCCATGAAGACGCCATCGATATCGTCGGTCTCAATTGCTATTTCAACAACCAGTGGATCGATAAAGGCCGTCCCATTCATCTGGGCGACTGGCGCTTTCGTCCGCTGCATGCGCTGCTCGAAGCGGTGGCCGGTCGCTATCGCCAGCCGCTCTACATCGCCGAAACCGGCACCGAAGGCGTCTTCCGACCACACTGGTTGCGCTATGTCTGCGACGAGGTGCGAACGGCTGAACTGGCCGGCGTCACCATCGGCGGCATCTGCCTTTATCCGATCATCAGCCATCTCGGCTGGGACGACGACCGGCATTGCCAGAATGGCCTGTTCGATGGCCATGGCCCGGATGCACCCCGGCATGTGCACGGGCCGCTGGCACGGGAGGTGCTGGAGCAGGGCGCACGCTTTGCCGCAGCGCATGCGCCGGCGCCCGTCGCCACGCTGCGGCAGCGAGCAGGTCAAGCAGCGTGAGCCCCGCAATTGTTGTTGCCATTCCCGCCCGCAACGAGGCCGCGTCCATCGGCGCGTGCCTCCGGGCGCTTGCTGACGAGAGCGGCACCGGGCAGCATATCGCCGCCGTTGCGCTCTTTGCCAACAACTGCACCGATGGCACCATTGCGGCCGCCAGATCGCAGGCGCTGCCTTTTCCGCTGCATGTCGTGGCCGCCGATCTCTCACCAGAGCGGGCGCACATCGGCCATGCCAGGCGCGGTGCAACCGACGCCGCCTTCGAGTGCGTTCGCAAGATGGGTCTCGACGATGCCGTCATCGCCTGCACCGACGCCGACAGCCGCGTGGCGCCGGGCTGGCTCGATGCCCTCCTCGGTGCGTTTGATGGCACTGTGGACGCGGTGTGCGGCGCAATCGATCTCGATGGCCCACTGGCGCCCGCCCTTTCCGAAAGGCTCGCGTCGGAGGCAGCCTATGCCGCAGTGCTTGCCCGCATGGCCGATAGCATGGATCCGATCCGGCATGATCCCTGGCCGAACCATATCTGGAGCTGGGGCGCCAACATTGCCCTGCGCGCAAGCGTGCTCGCCGCCGTCGGGGGCACGCCGCTTGTGGCCCTCGCCGAGGATCGCGCCCTGCACGCCGCACTGCTTCTCCACGATATCCCGATCCGCCATTCGCTCGAGGTTCGGGTTCGCACTTCGTCGCGCATGCACGGCCGCGCACCCGGTGGCCTTGCCGATCTGATGCAGACCTATGCGCTCGACCGGTTGGCGCTTGCCGATTTCGCGCTCGAGCCGGCTGCACTCGCCTGGGAGCGCGCGCAACGGCGCGGCATCGCCCGTGCGAAGTTCGGCAACAGCGGTGGATTTGGCGCCTGGTGGGCGGCGCTCGAAGCGGATGATCCGCGGCTGCAACCGCAGCGCGTGGCGCTTGTCGACATCCCGGCCGAAACCGTTCGTCTGAAAGACCGGCTCAGCGCCGCAGAACGTCGATCCGATACTCCGGCCAGCGCCGATGCATCAGCAATTCCACTTCGGGCCCCAACTCTGAAATAAACATGTTTGCTGCCTGTTCGCCGGTCAGGGGATAATCCGGCGTCGGACCAAGCCAGTGCACCAGCACGATGTCGGATCCCGGCCGCGTCAGGTCCAGCGTGCGGAGGGCAGCATCGGCAAGTGCTGCACCATCCAGGTAATACAGCACTTCCGAGAGCAGGAGCAGGTCGAAGCCCAGAGCAGGCAACCCTGCCGGCAGGTCAGACGGGAATGCGCCTCTCTCGAACCGGACATGGCGGCAATCGGCATTGCGCTGGCGCGCCGATGCGAGAGCGGCTTCAGCCACATCGATGGCCAGCAATGTATCGCAGCGACTGGCCACGGCCGCCGTCAGAACCCCGATGGAACATCCCACTTCCAGCCCTGCCCGATAGCGTTGCCGCGGCAGAGCAGCCATCGTGGCCGCGTATTTGGCAGACTCATAATCGCTGCTGGCAAAGCCCCAGGGATCGGAATTTCCGGTGTACAGAGCGTCGAAGTAGGAAGCCGGAAGGCTCGGCATCGCTAGTTTCCCATGTCGGTGTGCATCGGCCGCCCTTCCAGTGCCCAGAGCGCTGCCGCATCGAGTGCGGCATCAGCGAACGGCTGGCGAAGGTAGGTTCTGAGATCGCGAACAATCCGCTCGACCGGGTTCGGGCGCAGCATGGCAGAAAGGCCGACGCCGCGCTCCAACCGTTCGCAGATGGCAAGGGCTGCATGCTCGAATGCCTTGCGACCCAGATTGACCAGCGCCGCCACCTCGGTCGGCTCCTGCTGCGGATCTTCTGCCACGCAGGCGGTGCGCGCCACCCACAGCCGGGCCGTTTCCAGCAGCGCAACCGTTTCGCCGAACCGCGCCCGCTGCACCGGATCTTCGCTGCGCCCGCGCTCTTGCATCTGGAGCCGGTACAGGGCCAACAGTCTCTCGAGCGCGCCAAGTTGCACTGCCAGCACCCGCCATGCCCCGCCGGCAAACAGGGGCGCGCGGTAATAGTCGCCGGCTTTTCCGATGCACGCGTCGGCGGCCACCGCAATCCCGGTGAAAATGCCTTCGCCCGTCAGCGTTGCCCGCATCCCGAGCGGGGTCCACGCCGAAAGATCGGCCGGCGCTGCACTCACATCGGGCATGAGCATCTGCACGCCATCAGAAGCAGTCGCGGTCAGCACCGCACGATGAACCAGCCCGATCCCCGAGCAGTAGATCTTGCCCCCCGCAAGCACGCCGCCATCAAAACGCAGCCCAGAGCCGGCCTGCGCATTCCACACCGCCGACAGCCGCCCGGCATCGCATTCCCCGGCGATCTGTTCGAGCTGCGAATGTGTCCCATAGCGGGCAATCAGCTTCACAGCGTTGACATGCCCTTCATACAACCGCCCGAGCGAAAGCGAGGCACCGCCGATCACCCGCAGCACATCGCGCAACAGGAGCGCGGTATCCGCCGCAATGCCAAGCGACAAGCCGCCCAATGTCGCCGGCAAGGGCGCATGCAGCAAGCCTTCTGCAAAGAGTGCGGCAATTTCCGTGTCAGGCACGGCGCCATCCGCATCGCGGAGGCCGGCCAGCCCATAGGCGAGCACGGCAACGCGCTCTGCAGCATAGTGCAGATCGGGAACCACTGCAGGAGCAAGCGACAAGGTGGCGCGCGTCAACACTGACACGTCAGGCAGCCGCAGTTGCAGGCTGCGTCCGGCTGCGCTCCCAGGCCAGCGCATGGCCTACGATGGTCTCGATATCCGCAAAGCGCGGCTCCCAGCCAAGCATCTGAGCCGCAGCGGCATCCGCCACCAGCCGGGCGGGATCGCCCGCACGGCGCGGCCCGATGCGGCAGGGCAAGGTGCGCCCGGACACCCGCGACAAGGCTGCAAGCACCTGCCGGACGCTTTCCCCGCGCCCATAGCCGAGGTTCAGGGTGTGGCTTTGCGCCGGAGCAGCCAGCGTTGCCCGCAGCATCAGCACATGCGCCGCCGCCACATCGCTGACATGCACATAATCCCGAATTCCGGTGCCGTCAGGCGTGGCATAATCATCGCCGTGGATGGTGAAATGGTCGCGCATGCCAGTTGCCACCTGGGTGGCGATTTCGATCAGGTGATGCGGATGCCGGCTGTTTTGCCCGGACCGCCCGGCCGGATCGGCGCCTGCCACATTGAAATATCGCAGGATTCC
This sequence comes from Sphingomonadales bacterium, assembly GCA_038217965.1. GTDB lineage: Bacteria > Pseudomonadota > Alphaproteobacteria > Sphingomonadales > Sphingomonadaceae > Sandaracinobacteroides. The sequence continues at coordinate 19,496 of JBBRKH010000002.1, forward strand.
AAGCGACATGTTGTGCGGAGACGCGCTTGCCAGATCCCGGAGCATCTGTTCGGCCATGAATTTCGACCACCCATAGGGATTGATCGGGGCCTGCGGCGCGGACTCCCGCAGGGGAGCCCCGTCATTCTCGGCATAAACCGCTGCGGTCGAAGAGAAAATAAAGGCACCCACACCTGCATCTGCGACCGCCTCGGCCAGTGCCAATGTTTCCACAAAATTGTTGCGATAATAGTCCGCCGGTTGTGAAACCGAGTCCGCAACGCTGATGCTGGCCGCAAAATGCATGACCGATCCGATTGCCTCTTCGCGGATCAAGCGGCCGATGAGACCCACGTCGGCAACCTGCCCACGCTCGAAACGCGCACCCGGCGGCACCAATAGCTCCGACCCGGTGGAAAGATTGTCGACGATCACCACCCGGACCCCTATGTCCAGCAAGGCCAGCGCTGCATGGCTGCCAATATATCCGGCACCGCCGGTGATCAGAACGGGCGGAATATCGCGCTCGGCGATCATCGGCAACACGCCGGCGAAACGGCCAGGATCATCGGATTCAAACGGCACGCAAACACTCCCTGAAACACGTGCGGGTGCAACACTTTCGGCTGTAAACCGTTCCCTTTTGTGCTGCCATTGTGCGTCAGCAGGCCCGGAGCAGGCCCGGCTATTTGACGCCTGGCGCACCCTCCCTGGCGGGAGGGTGCGCCAGCCAACGCTATGCCTTGGCGTCCATGTTTACCGACATCTCGGCGAGCTTCGTCAGATACTCGTCGCTGCCGTAGATTTCCTTGGTTGCCTGATCGAGCTGCTTGACGTCAGATTTCAGACCGAGGGTTCCAGCGAAAGATGCGGCCGTGCCGAACCCGGCGATGCCATAGTGGCTCATCCGCTGATACTGCGCGATGATCAACGCATCGAGCACCGGGCCTTTGTCCGGCGCTTCCTCGATGGTGTGCTTGGCCGCTTCGGCGACCAATCCTTCCATCCCCTTGCAATGCTCTTTCTTGACCTTCTCGCCCGACGATTCGAGCAGCGACTTCAACAATTCGGTATGCTTGGAAATGCCATCCTGCGACTTGATCAGCATGTCCTTCAATGCGGAATCGCTGACTTTGCCCGACATTTTCTTCACGATCTTCGCCATCTGGTCGTTTGCCGACCAGAGGTCCTGAAGTTCGCCCGTGTAGAGGTCTTTGAGGTCTTCGGGTGCAGACATTGAATTTCTCCGGCTGAGGTGCGCAGCGCGATCGCTGCGCAACAGAAACGATGCGTCGGAGAAACGGTTCCCGGCCGATTGCCGGCAGCACGCCCGGATGCTGGCCCCTTCTGAGTGGTCCAGGATCACTGTTATTTTGGATCATGAAGGAGTTTGGAAATGGGCAAGAGGCACAAGCCGGAAGGGATTATTGGCAGGTTGCGTGAAGCCGAGAGAGGCTCGAGAGGCAAGACTCATCGAGTTCGCCCTGTCGGCCGGCGCGAGAGGAGCGCTTGCGGGGTTCCGCCGGGATCACAGGGTATTCTCTGCGGGATCAGCTATTGGCCAAACGCCCGGGCCAGCAGGTTGACGGCATCCCCATGCCCGGCGGCGGCATCGATTGTGCGCTCGGCCGAAGCCGGGGATCTGCGCTGTGAAGGTGTTGCGAACGCCATGCTCACACCCACCTGCAAGCTGACCATGCCGAGCACCACAGCCCAGGGCGGCGCCGACCAGCGAGTGAGCGCGATGAACCCAGCCAGTGCGAGGCCGACATCCGCCGGTCCCTCGACGGCGCTCGTTATCACCGGATCATAGAGCGCAAAGGCGAGAATACCGACCACCGCCGCGTTCGTGCCGCGCAGCGCCGCCTGCGCCGTTGTCCAGCCCCGCAGCCGCTCCCAGAACGGCAGCACGCCGAGCAGGATGAGGAAGCCGGGCAGAAACACCCCGACAAGCGCAATCGCCGCGCCGACCACACCGTTCGGCGGAGGATCGACGATTGCGCCGAGATAGGCCGCGAATGCGAACAGCGGCCCCGGCACCGCTTGCGCCGCGCCATAGCCGGTCAGAAACACGTCCGCACTCGTCCATCCCGATTGGACAACCTCGGCTTGGAGCAGCGGCAGGACGACATGACCGCCGCCAAAGACCAGCGCGCCCGAGCGGTAGAAGGCGTCGAACAGCGCCAACGCCTGCCATCCTGTCGCCGTGACCAGCAGCGGCCCGGCCATCAGGATGGCGGCAAACA
>JBBRKH010000003.1:0-20724 GCA_038217965.1 Sphingomonadales bacterium
ATGAAGCGCAAATAGCGTCCGGCTGCCGGCGGGCGATTGTGGCCCGCCGGACACGCACCGGCAGGCTTGCCCAATCGCCCGGCAGCCACAAACCTGTGCCATCCCCGCACATGTGTGGTGTCGCCCTGTTGGCGATGTCGCCGGATCCGGGTGACAGTGATTGTTGAAGGGTGGTGCCGGGTTCATGCCTGGAGTGATCGACATCGAGGCGCTGTGCCATGCGAAGGGCCTGCGGATTACCGAGCAGCGCCGCGTCATCGCTCGCGTTCTTTCCGACAGCCGCGATCATCCCGATGTGGAGGAGCTGCACCGGCGGGCCGCGGCAATCGATCGCGGCATTTCGATCGCCACCGTCTATCGCACCGTTCGTCTTTTCGAAGATGCCGGCATTCTCGAACGGCATGATTTTCGGGATGGCCGCTCGCGCTACGAACCGACGCCCGATGAGCATCATGATCATCTGATCAACATCGAAACCGGCGAAGTCGTCGAATTTCACGACGAAACGGTTGAGAAACTGCAAGCTGAGATTGCCGAGCGGCTTGGCTACCGGCTGGTTGACCATCGTATGGAACTGTATGGCATTCCTTTGAAAAGGCTCAGCTAATTTCGCATGGCTGAAGCAGATTTCGCCCCTGACATGGTGCATCGTGCCGGTAGCGGGCGGTGGCCGGGTGAGCAGCCCTTCCAACGCATCGGGCCGATGAAATCGGTTGCCGGAACGCTGGCTGCAACCGGCGCGTTGCTCGGGTCGGCCTATGTTTCCAATCTCGTGCGGCCGCGCGGTGTCGGCAAGGCGCCGCTGCTTTGGCACAAGTTGGTGAGCCGTTCGCTTGGCGTCAGGATTTCGCAGCGGGGCGAGCAGGTGTCGGGCGCTGTTCTTTATGTAGCCAATCATCTTTCGTGGCTCGATATTCCAGTGTTGGGAAGCCGGTTGCACGGGTCGTTCGTGGCCAAGGCAGAAGTCGGAAAGATGGGGTTTGTCAGCCTGCTGGCCGACGTGCAGCGAACAATCTATGTTGAGCGATCCCGCCGCACCAGCTCTGGCAGCCAGGCGGAAAGCATTCAGGACCGGCTGAAGGGCGGCGACAATGTCATCCTGTTTCCCGAAGGCACCAGCAACGACGGCGTGCGGCTGCTGCCATTCAAGTCCACGCTGTTTTCGGTGACTGACGGCGCCGGGATGGACGCGGTGCGCATCCAGCCGATTACGCTCGCCTACACCCATCTGAACGGCTTGCCGCTGACGCGCAGCCGGTTGATGGACATTGCATGGGTGGGGGATATGGAGCTGGGCGCGCACGCCATGGACGTGATGCGCCTTGGGCGCATCAAGGCGGAGATCGTCTTTCACCCGCCGGTTCGCCGCTGCGATTTCGCCAACCGGAAGGCGTTGGCGCTTCATTGCCAGCAGGTGATTGCCGGCAGCTATCGGCAGTTGATGCGCGGCGAGCCATGACCCGGACCTTTGCGATCAAATCCTATGGCTGCCAGATGAACGTCTACGATGCCGAGCGAATGGCCGAAAGCCTGGTGGCCGACGGGTTTGTCGAGGCCGAAGAAGGCGCTGCCGACATCGTCGTCTTCAACACATGCCACATCCGCGAAAAGGCTGCCGACAAGCTTTATTCGGAGGTGGGGAGAACCGTTTCGAAGGCCGGCGATGCCGGTCGTGCGAAACCGGTGATTGCGGTTGTCGGATGCGTTGCACAGGCGGAAGGGGCCGAAATCGCTGTGCGGGCGCGGGCGGTCAATCTGGTGGTTGGCCCGCAGGCCTATCATCGGCTGCCTGCCATGCTGCGCGATCAGGAAAAATCCGGCGTCGCCGGGCGCAATGCGCTGGTGGATATCGACATGCCGAAGGCCAGCAAGTTCGATGCCTTGCCTGCCCGAACCCGCCGGGCGCCTTCGGCTTTTCTCACGATCCAGGAGGGCTGTGACAAATTTTGCGCCTTCTGCGTTGTCCCCTATACACGCGGCGCCGAAACCGATCGGCCGATGGCGGCGATTCTTGCCGAAGCTGCGACGCTTGCGCAAGGCGGCGCGAGGGAAATCACCCTGCTTGGCCAGAATGTGAATGCGTGGGCTGATCCGGTTCACAAGACCCAGGATTTCGGCGTCTTGCTGGCCAGCGTGGCGGCGCTCCCCGGAGTAGAGCGGCTGCGCTACATGACCAGCCATCCGCGCGACGTGACGCAAGCCATGGTGCGTGCGCATGCCGAGATACCCGAGCTGATGCCCTATCTGCATCTGCCGGTGCAGGCCGGTGCCGATCGCACACTGGCGGCAATGAACCGGCGGCATGATGTGGCCTTCTACATGGGTCTTATCGAGCGATTCCGGGATGCGCGGCCGGATCTTGCGATCACGTCCGATTTCATCGTCGGCTTTCCGGGCGAGACCGAAGCGGATTTTCAAGCCACGATCGATATCGTGGAAACGGTCGGCTACGCGCAGGCGTTCAGCTTCAAATATTCGCCGCGGCTGGGCACGCCGGCCGCCGAGCGCGCCGATCAGGTCGACGAAGCTGTGAAAAGCGCGCGGCTGCACCGGTTGCAGGCGGCGATTTCCGCGCAGGCGCTTGCCTTCAATCGCCGGACGCTAGGGCTGGAATGCGGTATCCTGATCGAGCGTCGGGGGCGCAAGGCGGGCCAGTGGATCGGCAAATCGCCATGGCTGCAATCGGTGGTGGTGAACGGCGATTTCGCCATCGGCGACCTGGCTAGAGTGGAAATGGTGGCAGCTTGGCCGAACAGCATGGAAGGGCGCTTGATGATGGCCGTCGAACATGAGGCAGTTTCTGCATGGTGAAGCGCCGGGTTGAAACACCGAAACGCGAAAAGCCGACGCGCGCACCCGTGCACACGCCGCCCGGTGAGCCGCGCGGGCGTGCGCGCCTTGAGCTGGAATTCGAAAAGCCGGTGTTGCTGGGCAGTCTGTTCGGGCAGTTCGACCAGAATCTGATCACGATCGAAAATCGCCTGGGCGTGTATATCGCGGCGCGGGGAAGCCGGGTGGCGGTCGAAGGCGAACCGGCCGGCATAGCGCGGGCGCGCGACGTGCTGACCGATCTTTACACGCGACTGGAGCGCGGGCTGACGGTGGATGGCGGCGATGTCGAATCGGCGATCATGCTGTCGGGGGATGCCTCGGTCGAAGGGCTGACGGTGGAGCCGGGCGGCCCGCTGGCCATGATCCGCACCCGCCGCAAGACCATCGTGGCACGCACCACGGCGCAGGCCCGCTACATCGAGGCGCTGTCGCAATCGGACATCATCTTCGCGCTGGGGCCGGCCGGCACCGGCAAGACCTATCTGGCGGTGGCCCAGGCAGTCAGCCAGCTGGTGTCCGGCTCCGTCGATCGCCTCATCCTGTCGCGGCCTGCGGTGGAAGCTGGCGAACGGCTGGGTTTCCTGCCCGGCGACATGCGCGAAAAGGTCGATCCCTACCTGCGGCCGCTGTATGACGCGCTGTACGACATGCTGCCTTCGGAGCAGGTGGAACGGCGACTGGCATCAGGCGAGATCGAGATTGCGCCGCTGGCGTTCATGCGCGGGCGGACGCTGGCGCAGGCTTTCGTGATCCTTGATGAGGCCCAGAACACCAGCCCGCTGCAGATGAAGATGTTTCTCACCCGCTTTGGCGAAGGCAGCCGGATGGTCATATGCGGCGATCCGAATCAGGTGGATTTGCCGGACCCGTCGAAAAGCGGGCTGGCCGATGCGGTGCGCCGCCTGGAAGGCATAGACGGCATCGCCACCAATCGGTTTTCGTCGAAGGATGTTGTTCGGCATCCGATCGTCGGCCGCATCGTCGATGCCTATGAGGGCCCAGATGCTTGATGTGGATTGCGATGTCGTAGCCGGCGACTGGGACGATCACGGCGTGGATTGGGATGGGCTTGCAGACGCGGCGGTCAGGGCCGCGCTGGCTGGCGCCGGGCATGCGGCTGCGCTGGAAAGCGAGGCGCTTTCGCTCGAGATTTCGGTACGGCTTACGGACGACGAGGAAGTGTGGCGGCTGAACCGGGATTTTCGCGGGAAGGACAGCGCAACCAACATATTGTCTTTTCCGATGCTCTCCCCGGCGGCGGTTGCTGCGCTGTTTGCAGCCGGCGCCGGAGATGTGCTGCTGGGCGACCTGGCTCTGGCGCTGGAGACGCTGCAACGCGAGGCAGCGGAAAAATCTGTTTCGCCGGAAGCCCATTTCAGCCACCTTGTGGTGCACGGAACCTTGCATCTGCTGGGCCATGACCATGCCGACGACACAACCGCAGACGCGATGGAAGGCCTGGAAACGGCAATTCTGGCAGGAATCGGCATTGCCGATCCCTATGCTGCCAGGTGTGACGAGCGATCATGAGCGACCATTCCTCCAGAAGCGCGGACGGCACGGGATTGTGGCAGGCCTTTCGCGATTTCCTGCATTTGAAAAGCCCCGGAACATTGCGGGAATCGATCGAGGAAGCGATCGACGACCATCGCGACGAAGGTGCATCGCCCGATGATCTCGATTCCGCCGAGCGGGCCATGCTGCGCAACATGCTGCACCTTTCGGATTGCAGGGTTGATGATATCGCAGTGCCGCGCGCCGACATCATGGCGCTCGACGAAACCACCGATTTTCTTCGCATCGTGGCGGCCTTTCGGGAAGCCGGGCATAGCCGCTTGCCGGTGTTCCGCAGCAGCCTGGATGATGTCCTCGGCATGCTGCACGTGAAGGATGTGTATGCGGTGATTGCAGGGCAGCTGGAGAGCGGCCCGGCCGATTATCCGCAGGTGTCCGAGCTTATGCGCCCGGTGCTGTTCGTGCCGCCGTCAAAGCCGGTCATCGATCTTCTGACCGACATGCGGCGGGAACGGACGCATATGGCCATCGTGGTGGACGAATATGGCGGCACCGACGGGCTGGTGACAATCGAGGACATCATGGAGGAAATCGTCGGCGAGATCGAGGACGAGCATGACGACGAAGTGCTCAGCCTGCTCGTTGCGCGGGGCGACGGCTCCTTCGAAGCAGACGCCAGGCTGGCCCTGGTGGATCTCGAGGCGGGGCTGCAAACCGTTTTTGCCGATGAAGAGATTGGCGATGATGTGGACACGCTGGGGGGACTGGCCTTCATGCTGGCAGACCGGGTTCCGGCGGTGGGCGAAACCTTGCGGCATCCAAACGGCTGGACGCTGGAAATTGCCGCCAGCGACGGCCGCCGTGTCGAAAGGCTGATTTTGCACCCGCCGCAGCCGCCGGAGCCTGTGCCCGCCAAATAGCGCTTGTGTTGTGCAGTTGTCGGTTTTTCTGCGCGGACAGGCTGCCGCCGGCGGAAGATGGCGCCGGCTGCTGGCTGCAGCCGCGGTGGCGATGGTGATGGAGCGGATCGACAATCCGGCACTGGGTGCCGAGCGCCGCTATTTTTCCGGCGATCCGATGCCCGGTGCAACCGCGCGGCTGCCGGTCTGCGGTTGTTGCATTCGAAGTCAACGACTGGCACACAGCTGCGATGATTGCCGAAATCAAGCGCCTTCGCCTTGCCATGCCGCTGGTCGGCAACGCTTTGGCGGGCTGGCGCCGTCGCAGCGATCAGCATCTGGTGGCCGACGTTGGCGCGCCGGTGGACCGGCTGGTCGGGCTGGAGGCTCTGGAGGCCACCGTGCTTGCGCCGCTGGCGGCGGCGTTCCCGAACGCGCAGGACCGGCTGGACATCCTCATCGGCGGCGGGTTTCAGGCCCGGCAATGGACTGCATCCACCGGACATCTCGCCGGCCTTTTCGAAGCGCCGCTGTTCGGGATCCCCGCCACCGGGCTGCCGGCCTTCCTGCGCTATGGCCGGTTCGAGCGGTGGGACGGCGGCCAGCTGAGCGAGTTGCTGCTGCTGTTCGATCTGCCCGATCTGATGATGCAGGCAGGCGTCTGGCCGCTGGCGCCGCCGATGGGCAGGCGGCTGCTTGCGCCCGGGCCCGCCGCGCGTGACGGCTATCTGGACGGCGAAGGAGACAGCCTGCAATCCGCTGCCAGCCTGCGCGCTGTGGAGAGCATGATTGCCGGGCTGATGCGCTATGATGGCAAAAGCCTTGCAAGCATGGGGATGGTGGACCATTGGCACCCGCGCTTCTGGTGGTTCGGTCCGGCCGCCATCGGCAGTTTCTGTGGCCACGCAGACTATGAGCGCGGCCACCAGGGGCCGTTCCTCGGGGCCTTCCCGGACCGGGTGGGCGGCAACCACCGCGCACGCATTGGCGAGCGCGCCTATGTCGCCTCCACCGGCTGGCCCAGCATCCGCGCCACGCATCTGGGCAGCGGGTTTCTCGGCCTGCCGCGCACCGGCAGGCCCGTGACCATGCGGGTGATGGATTTCTGGCGCGCGGAGCAGGGGCTCCTGCAGGAGAACTGGGTTTTCATCGACCTGATCGACCTCTGCCGCCAGCTCGATCTCGACATCTTCGCCCGCATGCAGGCGCTCGCTCCCGTGCCACCGCGCGGCTGACCAACAGAAGGAAACTGCCATGGCCGTATGGCTGAAACGCAGCATTGCAGCCGAAGCGAAGGCGGAAGCCGACCGCGAGGTGCGGGTTGGGGTGGAGGCAAGGCTGGCCGACATCGCCGACAGCGTGGACGGCGAGATCTGCGCGACCGACCTGCTGGGCCAGGCCGAGCACGGGGCGGCCGAACCCTTGCTGTCGCGGACAGCCGGATGATCCTGCCGCGCACGCCGAGCTGGCGACTGGACGGCCGCCGCGCGCTGGTGACCGGCGCGGGGCGCGGCATCGGGGTGGCCGCGGCGGCTGCACTGGCCGAAGCGGGGGCGACCGTCACGCTGGTTGCCCGCTCCGGTGACGAGATCGGCGCGGTTGCCGCTGCCATTCGCGCGAACGGCGGCGCCGCGGAGGCGGTGTCGATCGATGTGACCGACAGTGGCGCTGTTGCAGCTTTCGCAGCCGGGCAGCCGGCCTTTCACATCCTCGTCAACAATGCCGGCACCAACCGGCCGAAGCCTCTGACCGAGGTGACGCCGGAAGACTATGCTGCCGTGATGGACCTGAATGTCCGCGCCGCATTGTTCACCGCCCAGGCGGTTGTGCGCCGCATGCTGGCGGATGGAATTGCCGGCAGCCTCATCCATATGGGCTCGCAGATGGGGCATGTGGGCGGCGTCAACCGCAGCCTCTACTGCGCGTCCAAGTGGGCGCTGGAAGGCATGTCGAAGGCGATTGCGCTGGACTTGGCCGCGCACGGCATACGGTCCAACACCATTGCGCCCACCTTCATCGAAACCCCGCTCACCGCGCCGATGCTGGAAGACGCCGCTTTCAGGGCGGGCGTGCTGGCGAAGATCAAGCTGGGGCGCATCGGGCGCCCGGAAGATGTGATGGGCGCCGTCGTCTACCTTGCCGGCGATGCCTCCAGCCTTGTCACAGGCACCAGTCTGCTGGTCGATGGCGGCTGGACCGCGGAATGACGCGGTAGGCATGACCGGCGGTTTCGGGGCGCTGAACTGGGCGATTGTGCTGATCTTCCTGGTTGCCAACCTGGTGATCGGCTGGGCGCTTTCCAGACGTATCAGCAGTGCCCGCGAATTCCACGTCGGCTCGGGCGACACCCCATGGTGGGCCGTCGGCCTGTCGGTGATGGCGACCTATGTCAGCGCGCTCAGCTTCCTCGGCGCACCCGCCTGGGCCTACACCGACGGCATGGCAGCGCTTGCCATCCATCTCAATTATCCGCTGGTGATCGTGCTGGTCATCACGTTCTTCCTGCCCTTTTTCTATCTCTCGGGTGTCGCTTCGATCTATGATTATCAGGAGCGCCGCTTCGGCCATCGTTCGCGCGCGGTGATTTCGCTCATCTTCCTCATCACCCAGGCACTGTCCACGGCGGCCATCCTCTATGCCACGGCGCTTGTGCTGCGCTACATGACGGGGCTGGAAATCTGGCAGAGCATCATCATCATCACGCTGCTGGCGCTGGCCTACACAGCGATGGGCGGAATGCTCGCGGTCATCTGGACGGATGTGTTCCAGGCTGTCGTCCTGCTTGGGGGCGCGCTCGTCATCCTCTGGGCGCTGCTGGCGGCGGCCCCTGCGCCGGTCGTTGAAACCCTGTCTGCGCTGAAAGCCGCCGGACGGCTGTCTGCCATCGACACCAGCCTCGATTTCACCAGCGCCACCACCATCTGGGCCGGCATGCTGGCGATGACGGTGTTCCACGTCACCGTCTATGGTGGCAACCAGATGATGGTGCAGCGGACTCTCGGCGCCAGGAGCATTGGCGCGGCCAAGAAAAGCTATGTGCTGATGGGCTTTGCTGCCTTTCCGATCTATTTTCTGTTCTTCTTCATCGGCGTGCTGGCCTGGGGCCATTACGGCGGCCGGACATTCGACAATCCGAACGAAATCATCCTGCGCTTCGCCGCCGAAAGCGAGATTCCGGCACTTCTGGGGATCCTCGCTGCCGCCGTTCTGGCCGCCTCGATGTCGACGCTCAGCTCCGCCTTCAATTCCATGGCAACGGCCACCACGGTCGATTTCTGGCAGCGCTACTGGCGCCCGGATGCGACCGACGCGCAGCAGCTTTCCACCACACGCTGGCTCACCATGGTCTGGGCGCTGATCGTCATAATGCCAGCCATCGCCTACACGCGTTCGGAAGGCTCGATCCTGGAAGTGCTCAGCCGCATCGGCAGTTTTTTCGTCGGCGCGAAACTTGCGATGTTCGTGCTCGGTTTCTTCTCGAAGCACACCAGCGAACGCGGCCTGCTGATCGGCGTGATGATCGGCTTTGCCGCCATTTGGTTTGTCGCCACCCGCACCGACATCGCCTGGCCGTGGTTTGCGGTCATCGGCGCTGCGGTGAACATCGGCGTGGGTGTTGGTGCAAGCCTGCTGCTGGACGGCCGACAGGCCAGCTGGCCGCGCTGGTCCGTGCCAGGGCTGCTGGCCGAGCGCGGTAGTGATATTGCAGTGGAGCCCGGCGGCTGGCAGTCGCTCCCCGGCCGGCTCGACCGGGCGTCCCGGCCGCTGCTTGTCTGGCTCGTCATCACCGTGGTTCTGCTGGTGGTGATGGAGGCGCTGGTTCCGTGAACATCGCTCGCACGCGCGCTACACCAACGACAATCTCGCCGAATATCTGATTCCGGTAATTGCCGTGGGCACCAATGCAGCTGTCTGCAACGCCATCTTCCACGCCACCGGCATCCGCATTTCCGAGCTTCCGGTGCGGATCGAAAAGTTGCTGGAAACGGTCTGAAGCCGCAGGCGGCCGGTCGTCAGCTGCCGCCGAGCGATCGCAGCGCGATGGAAACTGGTCCGCCCGGCACGGCAATGGCCGATTTTTCGAACGACGGCATGCCGCCCGCCTTGCCGCTGGTGCCGACCGACTCGCGCGGAATGCCGATGAAATTCGTCTTCAGCTTGCCGTCGCCGTCGGCATCGTGGAATGCCGCAACCGCATAGCGCCCGGGTACCAGCTCCTCGAATCGCACCACCGCGCCGCCCGATGCCACTGCGGCCGAGCGGCTGGTGAGCGCCTTCGAACGGTCGAAGCTGGCAAAACCCTTCGGCGCATTCCAGAGGCTGACGACAATCTTGCCGGTGCTGCCGGCGGCGCCGGTCACCTGCACCACAAGCTCTTCCGCGGCGGCCGGTGCCGCCAGCAGGATTGCGCAGAAAAGCAGGACGGTCGGGCGGATCATGCGTTGTCTCCGGCGGGTTTCAGCCCGCGAATGATGGTGTTGGGAAGCATGCTGTTGTCGAATTCTCCCGGCTCCCCCGGTCGACGGGTGGGCGGCGGGCCGAAGCGCAGGACGACCAGATCCTTCGACGGCACGATCCACATCGCCTGATTGCCGGAGCCATCGAACAGGAACAGATCGTCGGCCAAATAGCATTCGGAATGCATTACCCCGACAGGCTGCGACCGCTCGGGGAACCAGCGCAGACGCTTCACGCAGGGCTTGCCGATCCACATGTGCAGGCCCCAGTGCGGATTGGCAGGCGAGGGGGTGACCGTTTCCTGCACCCAACCCTCGGGGAGCAGTCGGATGCCTTCCCACACGCCGTCGCGCGCCATCAATGCACCTATGCGCACGAAGCTTTCGGCGCGCAGCATCAGGCAGCAGCCGGTGTGCGCCAGGCCGCCGGGGCGGTTGACATAGACGGTGCCGCCGGTGGCACCGATCGGCTTCAGCAAGTTGTGCCCAAGATAATCGGCATAGCGCTGGCCGGTGGCGCGTTCGATCACCAGACCAAGCACATCGCTGGTGATCATCGAATAATCATATTCGCTGCCGGGCGGGTAATCGAGGCGGGTTTCGTTGATCAGGATGTCTTCGTGGTGTTCGGAGAGATACTCGCGCATGGTCTGCGACCAGGGCTTGAAATCATTGTAGGTGAAGCGGCTTATGCCGCTGCTGTTTTGCAGGAACTGGCGGATGGTCGGGCCCTCCTTGTCGGTGCCCTTCCACTCGGTGATGAAATCGGAGACCGGCTGGTCGACGCTGCGGATATGCCCTTGCGCGATCGCCCGGCCGATAACGATGCCAACCACCATCTTGGCCATGGATTTGGATGCAATGAGATCCTCGCGCGCGAAATCGCCGAAATAGTCCGCCTGTTGCAGTTCGCCGCCCTGCCACACGAGAAAGCCCTGCGATTTCGTTTTTTCGGCGTAGGCGCGCGCCTTTTCGCGCGCGGCGGCGTCCACGACCGGCATGGCTGCCACCGGCAGTGGCATATCGGGGGCGCCGGGGACGGGATCGACTGGTTCGTACCACTCCGCCCGTTGCGACTCGCCGCGCATCTGCGAGGCAGCCATGCGCATGTAGCGCTCCATGAAGGTCCAGTTGGCGATCCAGGCGACGGCCACAACCGTGAGCAGCACCAGCAGCAGCACGCCGGCCACCTTGAGGAATTTGCGCAGCATCAGTGATTTGCCTCCACCGCTCGGCCGGCGCCGATTGCGACGGCGAACGCCACCACCATCAACGCCGCGCCGACAAGAAAGGGCGCCGCAGCGCCGAAGCCCACATAGATGCTGCCCGAAACCGCCGGGCCGATAATCCGCCCGACGGCCGACGCGCCCTGCGTGAGGCCGTTGACCAGCCCGCGGTCGCGGTCGTCGGTGGTGGCGGCCACCAGCGTCTGATAGGCGGGATTGAACAGGCCGACGCCGGCGGCGGTGACGGAAAGCGCCGCCAGGATCGGCACCGTTCCGCTGGCAAACGCCAGGCCGACGAGGCCCACGGCATAGGCCGCGACCCCGCCCAGCACCACGCGCGGCGCGCCGAAGCGGCGCGACAGCGGACCGGCGGCGCCGGCCTGAAGCGCCGCCGAAATGCCGCCGACGAGTGCAAACGACAGGCCGACATCGCGCGGCGTCCAGCCCATGCGATCATCGACGAAGAAGGCGAAGGTTGTTTCCATCATCGCGGCCGAGCCGATCACCAGCATGACAAGCAGCATGAGGCCGACGACCGCCGGCTTGGTGGCGAACAGTTCGCGCGCGCGCAGGCCACCGCCAGTCGCGCTGACCGCCGCGCGTCGTTCAGGGCCGAGGCTTTCGGGGAGCAACCACCAGACAGCCACCGCCGCCACGACGGTGATTGCTGCGGAAACATAGGCGACGCGGGCAAACTCATCCGGCCCGGGTGCATCTCCGGCCAGCAGCCCGCCGATGGCAGGGCCGAAGATGAAACCCATGCCGAAGGCAGCACCCAGCAGCCCCATCGCCCTGGGTCGGCCTTCCGCTGGCACCACATCGCCCACATAGGCAAAGGCGGCGGCGATGTTGCCGGCCATCAGGCCGCCAACCAGCCGCGCCGCACCCAGCGTCCAGACGCTGTCGGCATGCGCCATCAGTGCATAGCTGGCGATGCCGCCGACCAGGCTCCACAGCAGCACCGGGCGGCGGCCGATACGATCCGACATTTTGCCCCATAGTGGCGCGCCGATGAATTGGCCGAGCGAATACGCGGCCATCGCCAGGGTGATGCTGGCGGGCGACGCACCAAGCGCGCGGCCCCAGAAGGGAAACACCGGAACCATCACGCCGAAGCCCAGCAGGCCGATGAACACGACCAGGAACAGGATCGCCAGCCGGGGCGCTGCCACCGGCGCGGTGGTTGCCGTCATGCAGCCTCGCGGGAGACTGCCGAGGTCTTGGCGGGGATAAGCGGAATTGTTTTCAGCACGAAGTTGCGCCCTTCCTCTTCCCGCCGCAACGGCGAGCCGATGACCAGCGCGCGCCTGCCTTCGAAATGTGCTTTCAGCGACTCCACATCGATCGCCCAGCCGCGGTCGATCAGCTCGCGACGCCTGGCGCGATAGGCGTTCATCAATCCGTCGGATTTCACCGAAAGCTCCTCGCGCAGATCGGTCGGCACGATTTCCGGACAGATTTTCTCGACGATCACCTTGTCCTGCTCGAAAATCTTCAGCGTGCGTTTGCGGCTGTCGCCATCGAACATCGCCTGGCGGAAGAAGCTCCGCGCCATGATCCAGCGGGTGATGGTGCGGGTCTCGTCGATCGGCGTGTTCACATCGAAGATCACCATCTGCCACGTCTGGGTCAGCCACACATCGAGCCGCATGGTGGAGCCGGAGAGGTGGAAGCTGGGCCGCGCTTCCACCGGGGTCCGCTCCTTGCGCACGAATTTCCACATGCCTTTGGGCAGTGGCGGAATGTAGGTCACCTTGGCGCGGGCAGACCAGGCGTCCTGCTCCAGCTCGAAATCGTGAATTTCGGCGCGGTCGCGGTCCCCGAAGCTTGGATGCACGAAGGGCGCATGGGCGAAATCGAGACCGTTTTCGACGATCCGGGCATAGTTGCCGTCCCACGTGAAATCTCCGCGGATGCAGCGCCAGCTGGCGTTGTCATCATAC
Source organism: Sphingomonadales bacterium (assembly GCA_038217965.1). GTDB lineage: Bacteria > Pseudomonadota > Alphaproteobacteria > Sphingomonadales > Sphingomonadaceae > Sandaracinobacteroides. Next base: position 12,873 of record JBBRKH010000003.1, read on the forward strand.
TCCGGAAATTCCGGCAGGGGAGGGCGCTCTTCGGCTGGCAGATCGCCCAGAAACACCCACACCCAATCGTACAGCTCCTGCACCGGATAGCTGTCCACCCGGGCGCGCCTGGGGATCGGCAGATCTTCCGGCAGCGAGGGGATGCGCACCACCAATCCGGCGCCATCATACTGCCAGCCGTGATAGGGGCATTCCAGGCAGCCGGCGCTGGTCATCCGACCCTGCCCGAGCGAAGCGCCGCGGTGCACGCACACGTCGGACAGGCAGCTGACCTTGCCGTCGGCATCGCGGAACAGCGCGAAATCGAGGCCCAGCATTCGCACCTTCTTCGGCGCTCCGGCAGTGATTTCGCTGCTTTCGGCTGCGACATACCATTGATTGATGATCATCCGACCTCCGCCACCGTCGTCATGCCTTGCGGGTTGCCGAAATCCACCACCGACACAAGGGCCAGATCGGGCAACGCAAGCTCGGCCATCCGCCCGCCGAAAAAATCCAGCGCAAGCAGCGCCTTGCCATTGGGACTCACCACGAGATTGGCCCAACCTCTGCCTTGCGGCAAGGCAATATCGCCAAGCGGTGCGCCATCGGGCCAGAGCAGCCGGATCGCCGTGCCGGTGGCGACCGCCAGCCGGCCATCCGGCAGGGCGGCGAGGCCGAACAGCATCGGCGGCGGATCGGTGCGGGTGTAGATTGATCCGAGCCGGGAATTTCCCGCCAGATCGTGGGCATAAAGCTCCGGGCCGGTTTCCGACACATGAAACAGCGTTTTGCCATCCGTCGAAAGCGCGATGTGGGTAACGCCGAGAAAGCCGCCGACACCGCCGTTGAATTCGGTATCGAAGCTTTCCAGCAGCGCGCCGCCTGCCGCCAGGCGGACCGCCTTGCCCTCGCCGGCGAACGGCCCTGCAGCGCCCGCCAGATGCTCGCCCAGCAGGATCGTCCCGCCCGCCTCGAACAGGATCGAGCCGAAACCGCGCGAGGGCAATGGCAGCGGTGGCAGCAATTTGCCATCCGGGCCGAATCGGTCGACCGAGCGGGCTTGTGGATCCAGCACCCACAGAACGCCATCCGGGCCGATGCCCATTGCGGAAATCAATCCGGTGCGGCCGGTTGATACCGTGGCCTTCGGGCGACCATCGCCGGCCAGCTGGAGGACACGACCTGACCCCGTTGGATAGCGGGCCGAGGCGTCGAGCAGCGGCACCGGAACAAAGCGATCTCCGGGTGCAAACGGGCAAAAGGACTGATCGGTCAACTAACGGCCTTTTCACGCTCCGGGTCGGCCAGCGCCAGCACCCTGTCAAACATTCCCATCACCGTCAGCCACGATGTTTCCGCCGACAGGTCGAAGCCGAAGAAGATTGGCTGATGGTGCGCGCGAAGGCCGAGATAGGTGGCGCAGCTGTAGGCCACCAGATTGAGCGCCAGCATGTCGGGATGGCCCAGCCGCTCGTCCGATTGCAGGACGCGCTCGAAATCCACCCGCACCAGCTGGCGGACATGCTCGACCGCCTCCTTCACTTCGTCGCTGTGCATGAATTCGCCCGATAACAGCTCGCACAGGCGCGGATTGCGGCGGAGGCTTGCGGCATAGCGCGCATTGACCAGTCGCAGCTTTTCCAGCGGCGGTCTGGCAACGAAACTGTCCCATGGCTCGCCGATGATGTCTTCCAGCGAATGCCACACCGTGCGCGCCCTGACCCATGCACCTGCGACACCGGGCAGGCCGCCGAAATAATCATAGATCTGTTTCTTGCCGACTCCGGCTTCCTTCACCAGCGCATTGACGCCGAGCGCGGCTATGCCGCCGGCTGCCAGCAGCCGGTCGAAGGCATCGATGATGGCGGCTTCCGTTGCCGCGCGCCGGTCGCGCTGGCTGCGTGCAGCCGCCTTGAGCGGCTGCGGCTCGGCTGCGGCGATGGACGCTTCTGTCATTTCCATCCCGAGCGCATTTCGCCTTGACGTCCCTTCCATGACGACGCACTATGTAGACCGACCAGTCAACTTTGCAAGCGCAAATGCGGACGGCCACACGGGAAGCATGCAGACGAGGCATTTCGAAGATCAGGGAACACCGCTTGCGGACAAGGGCGAAAAGCGCCCCGCCGCCGGCGATACGGAAAGGGAAACTTCATGGGATACAGAATGGCCATTCGCGCCGTCCTGCTCGCCTCTGCCGGCATCGCCGCAGCGCCGACGCTTGCGCAAGACAATGCGTTGGCAACGGCCGCCACCGATAGTCCCGGGCCGGCAACGGCCCCAGCCAGCATCTCCGGGCCGGCAACGGCCCCAGGGAGCATCTTCGGCGGTGACATCGTGGTGACCGCCCGCAAGAAATCGGAATCGCTGCAGGAAGTGCCGCTCGCCATCCGGGCGCTGGATTCCGGCACCATCGAGAGGGAGGGTCTGCGACAGGTCGAGGATCTCGCCCGCCTGGTGCCCGGCCTCACCTATGATCTTGGCGGCTTTCTGAACGACACGCGCCCGGCGCTGCGCGGCATGCAGGCCGAGCGTGGGCGGCCATCGGTTGCCGTGCTGCTCGACAACCAGGATTTGTCGGGCGAAAATCTGTCTATCGCGGGCGGTGGTGCCTCGCTCAACACGGCCCTCTTCGATCTGGAGCGGATCGAGGTGGTGAAAGGCCCGCAATCCACGCTCTATGGCCGCAACGCCTTTGCCGGCGCCATCAACTATGTGTCGCGCGATCCGTCGATGGAGCTGGAGGGCCGGGTTGGCGGCGAGGTGGGCAATGGCGGCGTCTGGGCGCTGGAAGGTGCGATCAACGCGCCGATCATTGCCGACAGGATTGCCATCCGTCTGAACGCCGGGATCAAGAACCGCAACGGTTTCTACCGCAATCCGGTGACCGGCGCGCGCCTCGGCAGCTTCCGCTCGGAAGGTTTCGGCGGGGCCATCCTGCTGAAGCCGGCCGCCGATGTGCGCATTGTCGGCCGCTACCTGCACTCCACGGAGCGGATGAGCGAGGCGCCGACCGCCTTCCTGGGATCGAATACGCGGCTGCCGGCGCCCGGCGCGCGCTTTTCTGCGGTTCCGGGCGCACCGGCAACCATTCCCTGCCCGCCGGTGCTCACCGGCCTCACGCCGCCGCAGCAGATCAACTGCACCCGCGGCACGCTGGTCGGCGCCATCAGCGCCGGCGAATCCGATATCCAGCTGAGCGCCGATCCGTTTACCGGCAAAGCATTCGAAGGGATGAAAATGACGCAGGATCTGGTGTCCGTGAACGCCAGCTGGGATGCCGACTGGGGCAGCTTGAGCTATCGCTTCGGCTGGATCGACAACGAAAGCCGCCTGCAACAAGACGGCGACTATTCGAATTTCGCGGCTCCGCCGGGTCCGGTGCTGTCGCTTTCCGCGCTTCAGGATCTCGAATATCACAACCGCCGCATCGACAATGAGCTGCGTCTCCGCCGCACCTTCGGCCGGGTGGACATCATGGTGGGCGCACAGATTCTGACCGAAGAGTCCAGCTTGATAAACGCGGCGCAATTTTGGCTGCGCAGCCCGACTTCGCCGCTCGCCGGTCCGCCTTTTCGCCTGTCCACCGCGCCAAGGGCTGATTTCGCCTTTCCGGTCGTCAGTGAACGCAACACCAACTATTACGGCGTCTATGGCAGCATCGGCTGGACGGTGACCGATCAGGTCCGGCTGACCGCCGATATGCGCTGGAACTATGACAGCATCGTCTACACCATTCCCGGCTGGCGGTCGCAGGATGTCACGCTGTCCAGGCTGCGCCCTGTGTGCCTGCCGCAATTCCAGAATGGCGCCACCTTCTCGCCCGCCAATCCTGCCGGCACTCCGCCGCCGGGTGTGGTTGCGGCGTGCGAGCGCACTGCACGGTTGAAAAGCGAGAAACTGACGCCGCGTTTCACGGTCGAATATCGCGCTGTGCCGGATGTGATGGTGTATGCGTCGTATGCGCAGGGCTTCAAGCCGGGCGGGTTCAACACCAACGAAGTGGTCGATTTTTCGGGCCAGGGCTATCAGCCGGAGAAGGTGAACGCCTTTGAACTGGGCGTGAAATCCAGCCTGCTGGACCGCAGCCTGACGCTGAACGCCGATGTCTACTACAATGATTACACCGATCAGCAGATCGGCGTGCAGAACACCAACGTCTCCCCCACCGGGCAGACGGTCACCACCGCCGGCATCGTCAACGCCGGCAAGGTGCGGATCCTCGGCTTCGAGGCCGATGTCGACTGGCGGGTGGCGGATCGGCTGCGGTTCACTCTCGGCTATGCGTTCACCCGTTCGAAGTTCGACAGCTTCATACAGGGGCCGCCGCCCGGCTCTCCTGCTGCGGCGTTTGAAGGATGCGGCGTGCCGGTGGGGCAGACATCATCCGATCAGAACCGTGCCGAGGCCGGCAATCTCTGTGCCGATTTCTCGGGCAACTGGGTCGGCAAGAGCCCGCGTCACGCGCTCAACCTGTCGGCGGAGTATCGCCAGCCGTTCGGTGCGGAGCGCGACAGCTGGTTCGTCGAAGCCAGCGCGCTCTATCGCTCGAAACGCTTTACCGACGAGAGCAACCTTGCCCATCTGCCGGAATACTGGCGCTTCGGCGCGCGTGCGGGCGTGGAGTGGCACGGGCTTTCGCTGACCGCTTATGTCGACAACATCTTCGACAACAAGCGCATCGAAAGCGCCCAGCGAAACGTCGATTTCGGTCGCCCCGAAGGCTTTGCGCCCGGCCGCGGATTCATCGCCTATCTGCCCAACCCTCGCACCTTCGGCCTGCGCGGAGCATTCCGCTTCTGAGCTGGGAACTGCCCCGGCGCCGGCGCTGGCTGGCCATTGGAGCGGGCGGCCTGCTGGCCACCGGCTTCATCGCTTTCCTGTTCTGGCTGATGAATCAGCCGCCGGGCTGGCCAAGGCATTTCGATGCGGAGAAGGCGATTGCAGCGCAACCCGCAAGCGCGCGCGCCCAAGGTCGGGTGGGGGTGGTGGTGGTCGCGTTGCTGCAACCCTCGCAGTTCGACACGGTGTTTTACGACAATTTCATCAGCAAACTGTTTGCCGTGGCAATTCCCTGGCCGGTCAACCGGCTTGCGGCGCGCGACACCGGCGTGGCGCTGATCGATCCGGCACGGCCGGACGAGCAGCGGGAATTCGCCCCCGCAACCCTGATGACCTTTGATGGACGGACGGTGGACTGGGACGGCGTGCCGTTTGCAGAGAAGCGCCGCCAGGGGCAGGTGGACTGGGTGCCGCCGTCGGACAGGGTTGCCGGCGATATCGGAACATTTCGGTATGAAGGGCGCAGCGGAGGTGCGGCCGGCCCTGCCCAGCGCGCCATGCTGAAGGCACGGGCAATCTATTATGCCCGTCTGCCGGCAGGGTATCTGCCACAGCGGGACCAGACGCTGGCGATGGTGAACGGCGCGTTTGCCACCGTTGCGCAGCATCCGGCCGTCCGGGCCAGCGGTGTTTTCGACGCCTTTGCTCCCTATGATGCGCGCCGCGAACTGTATCGCGTGCTCGATGCCGGCATCGATACGCTGGTCATTGCCTCGGCGCTTCCCATCCATTCGTCGTTCGAGGAATACCGCGGCGCATACCCCAAGCTGGAGAAGATGGTGCGGGATTGGGCGGCGGAGCGCGGCAAGCCGGCGCCGAAGCTGTTGTTTGCGACACAGATGGCCGACATGCCGGGCTATGCGGCCCTTTGGGCGGCGCATGTTGCGGCCACCGTGCCGCCGCCATCGTCACCGGATGCGGCAGCCACGCTGGTTGTTTCGCTGCACGGCCTTCCCATAAGCCAGCTCGGCCGCGACGGTTGGGCGTCCAATTCCCGCCGCGCCACTGCTTTGCTGGCGCCGCAGCTGAAGGCGCAGATGCAGGCGCTTGGCTGGCGGCGGCTGACCGTCGAAGTGGCGCAGGAGGCCTTTGCCGACGCAACCGATGATCCGGCAAACAAGCTCCTGTCTGTCTTCGAGGTGTTTGCAGCGTCGCGAGCGCGGGGCGATGCGCTGGTGGTGGCCGTTCCGGTCGAATTCCTGGCGGAAAACACCGATACGCTGTTTCTGCACGCCTATCTGATGTTTGACGGGCTGCCTGGTTTCCGGCGCTTCGAGGGCCCCCCGGCCGACGTGGACTGGGACAAGCCGCTCGTACGGAGCTTTGCAGAAGGAAAGACCACGCACATGTTCATCGGCGCCCCCGGTGGCGCCGCACAGGGCAGCGCCGCTGCCGTGCTCGCCAGCACGATTTCGGCCAGATTGCCGCAATGAGCGCCCGGTTCGGCCCGCTCACACTCGAAGCCGGCGTCTCGCGAGGCAATGCCTGGACACTGCTGTATGCTGCGTTCGTCACCATCGGACTGGTGACCGGAATGGCCATATTGACGCCCTATCTGCTGACCGAGACAGTCGGCCTGCCCGAAGACCGGCAGGGCAGGGCGCTCGGCCAGTTGACGGTGGTCAGCGAGCTGGTGCTGATCCTTGCCTACGGGCCGCTCGGCGCGCTTTCGGATCGCTATGGCCGGCGCATCATCTATGCCGCCGGATTTCTTGCCATGGCGACCGCTTATCTGCTGTTTCCGCACGCCGGCAGCCTCGGCGAATTCACTGCGGTGCGCGCGCTATATGCGCTCGGCATCGGCGCTGCGACCGGCATGTACGGGGTGTTGCTCGCCGATTATGCGGTGCAGGCCGATCGCGGCAAACTGGCGGCCATCGGGGGCATATTGAATGGCCTTGGCGTGGTTATGCTGGCGCTCCTGCTGGGCGCGCTGCCGGCGATTTTGGTGGCGCGCGGGATGAGCGGGCAGGGCGCTGCGCAGTTGACGACCGGCATCGGCGCCGCCGCCTGCGTTGTCACCGCGCTGATCCTGCTGGCCGGATTGAAAAAAGGCGCACCCGAAGGGGCAGTGCGGCTGCCCATGGCAACCATGCTCCGTCGGGGCGTGAACGCCGCCCGCTCCAGCCCGGAAATCGCGCTTGCCTACGCGTCGGCCTTTGTGTCGCGCGGTGATCTCGCCATCGTCGGCATTTTCACCGTTGCGTGGGGCAAGCAGGCGGCGCTTGCCACCGGCCTGTCGCCGGCCGATGCGCTGGAAGCAGGTCGGGTGCCGTTCATCATTGCGCAATCGGCGGCGCTGCTGTGGCCGCTGGCAATCATCGCCTTCATCGACAGGCTGCCGCGTGCAACAATGCTCGGCCTTGCAATGGCGATCGGTGCGCTCGGCTATCTTTCGATGGGGCTCGTCAAAGATCCGCTCAGTGCGGCGGCCATTCCCTTCTTCGCGCTGCTCGGGATCGGCCAGATTTCCGCCGTCCTTGGTGCGCAGACGCTGATCGGCAAGGCGGCGCCAGTCGAAGAGCGCGGCGCCGTCATCGGGCTGTTCAATTTCTGCGGCGCGGTGGGCATCCTGATCCTCGGCGCGGTGGGTGGCTGGGCGTTCGACCATTTCGGCCCCGCCAGCCCCTTCATCATCGTCGGCGTGCTCAACGGGCTGGTGGCGCTGGCCGCTGTTCCTGTTGCGCGCCTCAATCGGCAAGCCCGCGCAGGATGATGTTGGGCAGCCTTGAATCGTCCCAGCCACTGTCCGGGCGGCCGATGCGGACGATGGTCAGTCCTTTCGAGGGAATGGCATAGACCCGCTGCGCGCCTGCGCCATCGATGAACAGCACATCATCGGCCAGGAAGGGCTCGCCCGCCGGAATCGTCATGGCAATGCTGGCGGAATAGCGGCGGAGCGGCGCATGCGGGCTGCCTCGCCAGATCTGCTTGCCGAAGTTCGGATTCAGCGTCGAGGGTGCTGTCATGGTGGCGATCCAGTCCGCCGGAACCAGCTGGCGTTTGCCCAGCTTGCCACCCTCGCGGA
>JBBRKH010000004.1:0-20495 GCA_038217965.1 Sphingomonadales bacterium
GTCTCCGCCTCCCACCGGTAGCGGTTGCCGATCAGGCTGAGCTGCCGCCGCCGCGCATCAAAGGCGATGTCGTCGGCGATCACCGTCATGTCCTGCACCAGCGCCGAGAGCGCGGGCAGGTCGGCCGCGGTTTCTGCCCGCAGATGCAGCCACTCAGTCACCCGAAACGCGCTCTATGTCGGCGCCCACTGCCTGCAATTTCTCTTCCAGCCGCTCATAGCCGCGGTCCAGATGATACACGCGGCTAACCCGGGTTTCGCCGGCCGCTGCAAGGCCGGCTATCACCAGCGACATCGAAGCGCGCAGGTCGGTCGCCATGACCGGAGCCCCCGTGAGCGCGCCCACCCCGCGCACAACCGCCGATCGTCCGCGCACGGCAATGTCTGCCCCCATCCGCGCCAGCTCGGGCACATGCATGTAGCGGTTCTCGAAGATTGTCTCGGTCAGCAGGGAGGCTCCGTCGGCCAACGTCATCAGCGCCATGAGCTGCGCCTGCATGTCGGTCGGGAAGCCGGGCCAGGGCGCGGTGGAAGCAGTCACGGGATGCAGGCCGTTCCTGCGACGCGCGTTCAACCCTGCAGCCGTGTCGGCAAACTCCACGCCCGCCTCCTCAAGAATGGCAAGGCTCGCGCCCAGCAAGGCCTTTTTCGCTCCCCCCAGCGTGATGTCGCCACCGGCAATCGCCACTGCGCAAGCATAGGAGCCGGCCTCGATCCGGTCGGGCATAACGGCATAGGTTGCGCCATGCAGCCGCTCCCGGCCCTGAATCACCAGCCGCTCGCTGCCGATGCCGCTTATGTCGGCGCCCATCGCCACGAGGCAGCTGGCGAGATCGACGATCTCCGGCTCGCGCGCCGCATTGTCGATCACCGTCTCGCCTTTGGCCAGACATGCCGCCATCAGCACATTTTCCGTCGCTCCCACGCTCACCATCGGGAAATTCACATGTCCGCCGATCAGCCCTTTGGGCGCCCTCGCGCGCACATACCCGGAGGTCAGCTCGATTTCGGCGCCCAGCGCCTCCAGACCCTTCAGATGGAGATCGATCGGCCGGTTGCCGATGGCACAGCCGCCCGGCAGGCTCACCGTTGCAACCCCTTCGCGCGCCAGCATCGGGCCCAGCACCAGAATGGACGCGCGCATCTTGCGCACGATATCATAGGGCGCGGTGGTCGAGGTGATCCGCCCGGCAGAAACCGTCATCACCCGGCCGAAATCTTCCGGGCGCGAACCTTGCACCTGCGTGGATGCGCCAAGCTGGTTCAGGAGGTGGCCGAACATGTCCACATCCGCCAGCCGTGGCAGGTTGCGCAACGTCAGCGGTTCGTCCGTCAGCAGGGCTGCCGGCAGCAGGGTGAGGGCGGCGTTCTTGGCGCCGGAAATGGGAAGCCGGCCCGAAAGTGCGCGCCCGCCGACAATGCGTATCTGATCCATAGGGCAGGATGAATAGCGGGCAACTCGGCGCTAGGCGAGGGGCGACAGAGGAAATTAGGGAGAGACGAAATGATGCTGACTCTATGGCACTGCGCCGATGCCCGCTCGTTTCGCCCGCTCTGGATGCTGGAAGAGATGCAGCTGCCCTACAAACTCCATATGCTTCCGTTCCCGCCGCGCTGGTTGTCGCCGGAGTATCTGCACCGCAACCCGCTGGGCACCATCCCCTATTTCACCGATGGCGAGGCGGTGCTCACCGAAAGCAGCGGAATCCTGCACTATCTGGCCGAAACACATGGCCCCACATCCCTCGGTGTCTCCGCTGCCGAGCCGGATTATGCCGCCTATCTCAATCTGCTGTTCCAGTCCGATGCCACCTTTACTTTTCCGCAGACACTGGTTCTGCGATACCGGGTGCTGGAGCCGCCGGAGAAGCGCCAGCCCAAGGTTGCCGACGATTATGCGAAGTGGTTTCTCGCCCGCTTCCAGGCCGTGGAGCGGCAGCTGGCAGATGGCCGCGAATGGCTGGTGGCCGGGCGCTTCACCACCGCCGACATTGCCGTAGGCTATGCCTGCCTGCTCGCCGCACAACTCGGGTTGCTGCAGCAAACGGGGCCACAGACGCAGGATTGGTGGCTCCGATTGCAGGCACGGGATGGTTTCCGGCGCGCAAAACTGGTCCAAGGCTCCACTTGAAAGGGCGTAAACAGCCGACAACAGTGATTGGCGCGCGTTCAGGGAACCAACCGAGAGTGTAAATTGCCGAAGCATGGTTCGTTAATAGCTAACAGATATTGTCTAGGAGGCCACCGATTCTGTTTATAATTTGAAATATTGCTTCGAATTTTCCCTTTAACCCAATCAATTCCATCATGGCTTTTGCGTTTCTTCTGCCTGCCTCGGTTGCGAGCTGTTTCGCCGCCGGCCCCCGGGAGAAGAACCATGATCGCATCTCCAGCCCTGAAAGCACAGGTCTACCGCCGTGCTGCCCTGCTTTGCGGAACGACGCTGCTGCTCGCCGTGGCAGCCTCTGCGTCGCCCGCAATGGCTTCCGGCCGCACCTTCTATATCAATTTCGCCGCTGGTTCCGATGCCGCTGACGGGCTCAGCCCCGCCACTGCCTGGAAGCGATCGCCCGGCGATGCGAAGGCCGCCGGCAAGGCGGCCGCCATGCGGCTGCTGCCCGGCGACACCGTCCGCTTTGCCGGCGGGGTGCGCTATCGCGGCAGCATCTTCATGAAGGCGAGCGGCACCAGAGACGCACCGATCACGTTCGACGGCTCCGGCTGGGGCGACAGGCGCGCCATTTTCGATGGCTCCGATCCATTGCCGGCGCCCACGCGCTGCCGCAGCGCCGCCGATTGCCTCGGCTCGCCGCACTGGCAGAAACTGATGCGCACCACCGTGCCCGCCGGCACGATCTGGTCGGACTGGCTGTTCGATCGCGACAGGGCGATGCAGATCAGCCAGTGGCCGTCGGTGAAAAGCTACTGGGAGTATGACGATGCCGCCCAGCTGGCCACTATTCCGCGGGCCAGGCTGGCGCAGCTGCAGGCCGGCGTCATTGCGGTTCCGGGCGTGCCCGCAGCATTGATGACAGGCTCGCCTGCGCTTGGACTGTGGACCAACACCAACGAGCTCTTCTTCTCGACAAACTTCCAGATCGGCGCCACCGGCATCAGCTACGTACAGCCGAAGTTTCGACCCTATCTTGATCGCGACAACAAGTTCACGATCATGAATGCAGCCATGCAGGTCGATGGACCGGGCAAGTTCGCCATGTCGGGCAAGGATGGTGTGGCGATCGTCTGGCCGGGAAACGGCTTGCCCAGCCTTTCGGTAGGCTCAAAGCGCTATGGCATCCTGCTGGCCAATGTCAGCCATGTGAAGATCCGCGGTTTCAGCTTCACCAATTTTGTCGGAGATACACCTGAATTCTCGCCCGACTGGCAGGCTGGAGGGCCGGTCAATTCCACTAGCGGCTCCGAAGGACTGCAGGTTACCGACAACGCCTTCCGGTCGGTCGTCAATATGAACAAGGTTGCTGCCGTCAACCTTTCGCGCGCCGGCAGCACCGAGATCGCGCGCAACAGTTTCGGCTGGATGCCGTTCGGCACCGCTATCACCGTTTCGCAGAGCATGGGCCCGGTGGTGGCTGCATGCAACGCAATCAGTGACATCGGGCGCAACGGCATTCGCTATCTCAGCGTGTTCCGCGGCGAAATCGTCGGCAACCGGATGGAGCGGCTGCACGGCATCCACGGCGCCGGAATCAACTTGTATCTCGACAACCGCCTGATCAGCGTGCGCCACAATGTCATCCTGGATGCGAACTTTCCGATGACCATGCACGGCGAAAACGGCACGCCCTTCTTCACTGCAGACGCCACGCCGCCGCAGATCCGCATTTCCAGCAACACCATGACCTCCGCCAATCCCGGCGCAGGTGCCATTTCCAGCTGGGGCCGCAACCTGCGCAACGTCGCGATCACCGGCAACACCTTGGTCAACCCGCTGTATTCGATCCGTTTCTATGGCAATGAAGTCGGCATGACGGTGGCAAACAACACGCTTGTCGGCGACATCCTCGTCCCGAAAACCACCCAGCTGGCAAGCACCGGCAACCAGGTGCACGAACCTGCCGGCAATGGCAGCCTGATTGCCCAGCAGGCCAAGACCGCTACGGTGGCGGCCGGCGTCTGCAGCTGACCAGCCGCGAAAAAGGGAAGGGGCGCAATGCTCCTTCCCGCATCCCTCGCGAGCCGAGGCCCCGGAATTGAAACCCGCCGCTCTATCTGGTCTTGCGCGGAAACCAGGCAAACACCAGCCCGCCGATGGCCCCGGCAAAGCTGATTGCGACAAATCCGCCAAGCGTCCTTGCCCCGGCGATTGGCGAGAACGTAAACTGCAGCCGCATCGCCAGCAGCGCCACTGCCAATGCCGCCCAGCCGGCCAGCGGATAGGCGATCGTTGCCGGCACCTTCCACCGTCTCACAACCAGTGTGGCAATGAAAAAACCGAGCAGCAGCGACACGAAGATGATCCCGCCGAACGCCGGCGCCAGCCCCAGCATGTCGCGAAGCATTGCGCCGATCCGCGCGCCCCAGGGGATTTCAATACCCAGCGCCAGCAGCTCCCGCTGCACGAAATGGCTATGGGCCAGGCTCGCGGACACCAGCGTTGCAAGGGTTGCCGCAAGCAGCGCCGCAAGGGATTTCAGCCACTGGGTCATTGGAACCGCCTCCTGGTATCCCCACTTTACGAAAGCACAGGCGTTGGCAACAGTGGCTGCACATGACGGAGAAACACAGCGTGCGAAACATGATCCTTCTGGCGGCGCTCGCGCTGGCATCGGCTGCCTCGGCGCAATCTCCGGCCACCAAGGTCTCCGTGATGGCCGGCGGGCTGAACCATCCGTGGAGCCTTGCCTTCCTGCCGGATGGTGGTGTGCTGGTCACCGAACGGGCCGGTGGGGTGAAGCTGCTGCGCAACGGCCAGATCCGCGCAGTGAAAGGCGCGCCCAAAGTGCTCGCCACCGGGCAGGGTGGCATGTTCGACATTGCGCTGCACCCCGGATTCGCAAGCAACGGCCTGGTCTATCTTTCCTATGCGGGGGGCAGTTTCGGCGCCAACGGCACGCATGTGGCGCGCGCCCGGCTGGTCGGCGATGAGCTGCGCGAACTGGTCGTCATCTGGAAAGCCGCGCCCATGAAGCGCGGCGGCGTCCACTTCGGCGGTCGCCTGGCGTTCCTGCCCGATGGCACGCTGGCCGTGACGACCGGCGATGGATTCGATTTGCGCGAACAGGCGCAAAAGCTCGACAGCCCGCTCGGAAAGGTGATGCGCATCACAGACTCGGGCGGCATTCCGGCCGACAATCCCTTTGCGCAGCAACCCGGCGCCAACCGAGCCGTCTGGAGCTATGGCCATCGCAACCCGCAGGGGCTTGCCTGGGATCCTGTTCGCGAGCGACTTTTCAGCCACGAGCATGGCCCGCGCGGCGGTGACGAAGTGAACATCATCGTGCGCGGCGGCAATTTTGGCTGGCCTGTCGCCACCCTGGGCCGCGACTATTCGGGGGCCACGATATCGCCGTTCAAGACATATCCGGGGATGCTGGACGCGCTTCTGGGGTGGACACCTTCGATCGCGCCATCGGGCCTTGCTGTCTATCGCGGCCCGATGTTTCCGGAATGGGAGGGTGATCTGCTGGTCGGTGCGCTGGTGGACAAAGAGGTGCGTCGCGTCGATCTTGACGCAGCCGGCAAGGTGCTGGGCCAGCAATCGCTGTTCAAGGAGCTGAAGGCGCGGATCCGCGACGTGCGGGTGGCCCCCGATGGTGCGGTATGGCTCACCACGGACAGCGATCAGGGTCAGGTGCTGCGTGTGTCGCGGCAATAGGCTGGCGCTGCAATGCCTTCGCGTCCGGCCGCTGCAGGCGCGGCAAACTGTTCCGCATGCGGCACAACCGTGCATCGGCCTTGCCGCCGCCGCGCTGCCTGACTAGAGGGTGCCCATGCCAGACGCCGTTGCGCTCAGCCTCGAATATTTGCCCATCCTGCTCTTTCTCGGAGTGGCGATTGCGTTCGCGTGCATCTTCGTCGGTTTGCCGATTCTCGTGTCCAACGCTGTCGGCACCGCGAAGCCCTACGGCGACAAGCTGACCGAGTATGAAAGCGGTTTCCCGGCCTTCTCGTCGGCGCGCGGGAAATTCGATGTGCGCTTCTATCTCGTCACCATCCTGTTCATCATATTCGATCTGGAAGTCGCCTTTCTGTTTCCCTGGGCGGTAAGCCTGCAACACATGGGCCCCGACCTGATCTTTGCCTGGGCATCGATGATGCTGTTCCTTGCCGTGCTGACCATCGGCTTTGTGTATGAATGGAAGAAGGGAGCGCTCGATTGGGAATGACAGCCGCACCCACGCTTGCTGCTTCTGCGGGTCTGGTCGCCGCCGACGGCGTGCCGTTGCGCAGGGATATAGCCGGGCAGGACGCCTTCTTCGGCGATGTGAACAGCGAGCTTTCCAACAAGGGCTTTCTGACCGCCTCGCTGGAGGATCTGGTGAACTGGTCGCGCACCGGATCGCTCTGGTGGATGACCTTTGGGCTCGCCTGCTGCGCGGTCGAGATGATGCACGCAAACATGCCGCGGTTCGACATGGAGCGGTTTGGTGCGGCACCACGCGCTTCCCCGCGCCAGTCGGACGTGATGATCGTCGCGGGCACGCTCTGCAACAAGATGGCTCCTGCATTGCGGCGGGTGTATGATCAGATGCCGGAGCCGCGCTATGTGATTTCCATGGGCAGCTGCGCCAACGGCGGCGGCTATTATCACTACAGCTATTCGGTGGTGCGCGGCTGCGACCGGATCGTGCCGGTGGATATTTATGTGCCCGGCTGCCCGCCGACGGCCGAAGCCCTGCTCTATGGCATCATGGCGTTGCAGCGGAAGATCCGCCGCGTCGGAACATTCGAGCGATGAGCCATCTGCCGGCAATCGCGCCGCACGACAGCGTTGCCAAGCGGGCGCAAGCGCTGTTTGGCGCGCACATTCTCGAGGTTCGCGAAGCGGTCGGTGAACTGACGCTGCTCGTCACGCGCAACAGCATCGCCGACGTGCTGACCCTGCTGCGCGACGCACCCGACCTTGCTTTCGAGCAATTGATGGACATCTGCGGGGCCGATTTTCCCGAGCGCACCGAACGGTTTGAAGTGATCTACCATCTGCTTTCGCTGCGGCACAATTTCCGGGTGCGGGTAAAGCTGTTGACGGATGAGGTGGCGCCCGTGCCTTCGGTTGTTTCGGTGTTTCCGGTTGCCGGCTGGCTGGAGCGGGAAACCTGGGACTGCTACGGCGTGTTCTTCGAGGGCAATCCCGATCTGCGCCGCATCCTCACCGACTATGGCTTTGAAGGCCACCCCTTCCGCAAGGATTTCCCGCTGACCGGCCATGTCGAGCTGCACTATTCGGAGGAAGCTCAGAAGGTCGTGTATGCGCCCGTGAAGCTGAAGCAGGATTTTCGCGATTTCGATTTCCTGTCGCCCTGGGAAGGGATGCTGCCGGGGGACGAGAAGGCGGCTCCGCAGCAGCCTGGCGGTGCGGCGGCCGTGGAGCGCGCGAAATGACGCCAGTGCTGCCTGTAGATGTCAAGATCGTCGATCCGACGATGCTGCCGGACGACCCGAACATCGAGAATTATCTCATCAACTTCGGCCCGCAGCATCCGGCCGCCCACGGTGTTCTGCGGCTTGTGATGGAGCTGGACGGCGAACTGATCAAGCGCTGCGATCCGCACATCGGCTTGCTGCACCGTGGCACGGAAAAGCTGATCGAACACAAGACCTATCTGCAGGCTCTGCCCTACATGGACCGCCTGGATTACTGCTCGCCGATGTGCATGGAGCACAGCTATGTGCTGGCAATCGAAAAGCTGCTGGGTGTCGAAGTGCCGCGCCGGGCGCAGATACTGCGCGTACTCTGGGCGGAAATCACTCGCATTTCCAATCACATATTGAATACCGGCGCGCATGCGATGGATGTTGGCGCCATGACGCCCATCATCTGGCTGTTTGCCGAGCGCGAGCAGCTTTGTGATTTCTTCGAGCGGGTCTCGGGCGCGCGGATGCATGCGGCCTGGTTCCGCCCCGGTGGCGTCCACCAGGATATGCCGGTGGGCCTGGCCGAGGATATCCGCGCCTTTGCCGACCGCTTTCCGAAGATGCTGGACGAAGTGCAGGGACTGGTCGCGGACAACCGCATCTTCAAGCAGCGCAATGTCGATATCGGGGTGATTTCGGCGAAGGACGCGATTGCCTGGGGCTTCACAGGCCCATGCATCCGGGCCTCCGGCATCCCTTGGGATCTCCGCAAGTCGCAGCCCTACGAGATTTATGCCGAGCTGGATTTCGACATTCCGGTCGGCAAGAATGGCGACTGCTATGATCGCTTCATGGTGCGCATCGCGGAAATGCGCGAATCGATGAAGATCATCCACCAGTGCCTCGATCTGCTGCCATCGACGGATGGCCAGCCCGTCGCCAGCCTTGATCGCAAGCTGGTGCCGCCGAGCCGGGGTGAAATGAAGCGCTCGATGGAAGCGCTGATCCACCATTTCAAGCTCTACACCGAAGGCTTTCATGTGCCGGCCGGCGAAGTCTATGTGGCAACCGAAAGCCCGAAGGGCGAATTCGGCATCTATCTGGTGAGCGACGGCACCAACAAGCCCTATCGCTGCCATGTGCGGGCAACGGGAATGGCGCACCTGCAAGCGATGGATTTCCTCTGCAAGGGCCATATGCTGGCCGATGCGCCGGCGATTTTGGGCAGTCTGGATATAGTGTTCGGGGAAGTGGACCGATGACACGAAAGCAACGGGCCTGGACTTTGGCAACTGCCGGCGGCGCAGTTCTTGCAGGTGTCGGTTTCGCCGCAGCGCAGCTTTGGGGTGAGGGCGCGGGGATGCCGCTCGTTGCTGCTGGCGGCGCTGTCTGGACGGGTTGGTTCGTCCGCAATTCCGCATCCGGCGGGCGCTTGTGAACATCACAGTTGCATCTTCCGAGTTCCGCTGGACCGACGCAAACGGTATCGAGGCTGAGCGAATAATTGGCCGCTACCCGTCGGGGCGTGAGGCGTCCGCCATCATGCCCCTGTTGTGGCTTGCGCAATATCAAGTTCGCGACATGACAGGCGTGGCCTGGCTGCCGCTGCCGGTAATCGAGTTCGTCGCAGAACAGATCGGCATGCCGAAAATCCGCGCGATGGAGGTGGCCACTTTCTACACGATGTACAATCTGAAGCCGGTCGGTCGCTTCCATGTGCAGGTGTGCGGCACGACTCCGTGCATGTTGCGCGGCAGCGACGATATCTTCCGCGCGTGTGCGGACAAGGGGCTTCGCAAGGGCGAAATCACGAATGATGGAGCCTTCACGCTGACCGAAGTGGAGTGCCTGGGCGTGTGCGCCAATGCGCCGATGGTGCAGGTGAATGATGATACCTACGAAGACCTTACCTATGAGAGCATGTCTGCTATTCTCGACACATTGCTCGCCGGCGAAGTTCCGCCGACGGGCTCGCAGATCGGGCGGCAAGCCAGCTGCCCGCAAAGCGGCGCCACGAGCTTGAAGGAGATGGCATGATGGCGGACGTGGACTTCGCCCTCATGATGACGCTGATCCAGCGGACTCATGCCGATCTGGCCGAGATGAAGCACGATATGCGCGAAGTGAAGCTGAGGATGACACTTGCGGAAGGCCATCATGCGAGTGTGATGGCCAGTCTGCACGTTTTGCAGGAACAGATTGATCGGCTTGGAACCGATATGCGCATGGTAAAGCGCCGCCTCGACCTGGTAGATGCCGAATAACCATGCTCGCTGATTCCGACCGCATCTTCACCAACCTCTACGGCTTCCAGCCCTGGGGCATCGACTCCGCCATGCAGCGCGGCGACTGGGCTGACACGAAGGCGCTGATGGACCTGGGGCAGGACGCAATCATCGACGCCATCAAGGCATCCGGCTTGCGCGGGCGCGGCGGGGCCGGGTTCCCGACCGGCACGAAGTGGAGCTTCATGCCGAAGGAGCCGAAGCCCGGCCGCCCGAGCTTTCTGGTCATCAACGCCGACGAGTCCGAGCCCGGAAGCTGCAAGGATCGCGAGATCATCCGTCACGATCCGCACAAGCTGCTCGAGGGCGCGCTCATCGCCGGCTATGCGATGCGGGCGCGCGCTGCCTATATCTACATTCGCGGCGAGTATATCCGCGAAGCCGAAACCCTGCTTGCGGCCGTCAACGAAGCCTATGCAAAAGGTTTTCTCGGCCTCAACGCCTGTGGCTCCGGCTATGATTTCGACGTCTTCGTGCATCGCGGCGCCGGTGCATACATCTGCGGCGAGGAAACCGCGATGATCGAAAGCCTGGAAGGCAAGAAGGGACAGCCGCGCCTGAAGCCGCCCTTCCCCGCCGGCGTTGGCCTGTATGGCTGCCCGACGACTGTGAACAATGTGGAATCCATCGCCGTCGGCCCCACCATTTTGCGGCGCGGCGCCGCCTGGTTCGCTGCCATCGGCCGGCCGAACAACACGGGCACCAAATTGTTCCAGATCAGCGGCCATGTGAACCAGCCGTGCGTGGTTGAGGAGGCGATGAGCCTGCCCTTCCGCGAGCTGATCGAAACCCATTGCGGCGGCATCCGCGGCGGCTGGGACAATCTGCTCGCCGTCATCCCCGGCGGCTCGTCCGTCCCGCTCGTCCCGGCGCACGAAATCGCCGACGCTCCGATGGATTTCGATGGTCTGCGCGATCTGAAATCCGGCCTCGGCACGGCGGCAGTGATCGTGATGGACAAATCCACCGACATCGTCCGCGCGATTGCCCGCCTGAGCTATTTCTACAAGCACGAAAGCTGCGGCCAGTGCACCCCCTGCCGCGAAGGAACGGGGTGGATGTGGCGCGTCATGCAGCGGCTGGTAACCGGCGACGCCGAACCGTACGAGATCGACCTCCTGCTCGAAGTCACCACGCAAGTCGAAGGCCACACCATCTGTGCGCTGGGGGATGCCGCAGCCTGGCCAATCCAGGGCCTGATCCGCCATTTCCGGCCGGAAATCGAGCAGCGGATTGCACGCCGGCAGGGCTTTATAGCGGTGCCGGAGATGGCTCAGGCGGCGGAATAGTCGCGCTCAGTTTCGGTTCCAGATCAACAACTCCACATCCACCCCCAACGCCTTCGCCAGCTTGGCCAGCGTCGCCGCCGTCACCGTCCGCACCCCCGTTTCGATTTGCGTCACATAGGCCCGGCTAAGCCTCGCAAGCCGGTCGTGCCCTGCATGCAAGCCACGGTATTGGCCAAGCTTGACGGGTCAGCGGCATATTAATCCAGTTTCTGCCTGATGTGCTGTCGCCACACGGTGCCGATGCGACTGAGGGCTTTCAAGCCAGCCGGAAGAATGCGAATCGTCGCGGTAAATGGTAGCCAAATGCTACATGCGGGTCGATCGGCAAGACGCTTTTTCCTGCCGTGCGCCCCCGCTGCCCCTTCCCTCAAGCGCCTCACCCTATTAGGAGGGCGCGCATGCCGAAGCTGACTGTTGACGGAATCGAAGTGGAGGTGCCGCAAGGCGCGACGGTCATGCAGGCCTGCGAAGCGGCCGGCGTCGAAATTCCGCGCTTCTGCTATCATGAACGCCTGTCCATCGCCGGCAACTGCCGCATGTGCCTCGTCGAGATGGAAAAATCTCCCAAGCCGGTCGCCAGTTGCGCCATGCCGGCCGCCGACGGCCAAATTGTGCACACCACAAGCGAAAAGACGCGAAAAGCCCGGGCCGGGGTGATGGAATTCCTGCTCATCAACCACCCGCTCGATTGCCCGATCTGCGAACAGGGTGGCGAGAGCGAACTGCAGGATCAGGCCGTCGCCTATGGCAAGGGCTATTCGCGCTTCGACGAAAACAAGCGCGCGGTCACCGAAAAGCATATGGGCCCGCTGATCAAGACGGTGATGACCCGCTGCATCCACTGCACCCGCTGCGTGCGTTTCGCGCAGGAAGTTGCAGGCGTCGAGGAAATCGGTGCACTCGGTCGTGGCGAATCCATGCAGATCACCTCCTATCTGGAGCAGGCCGTCACCTCCGAACTGTCCGGCAATGTCATCGATCTCTGCCCCGTCGGCGCGCTCACCGCCAAGCCCATCGCATTCGAAGCCCGCTCCTGGGAGCTGAAGCGCACCGACGGCATCGACGTGATGGACGCCGTTGGCTCCAACATCGAAATCGGCACCCGCTCCGGCGCCGTGGTCCGCATCACCCCGCGCTTGAACGATGCTGTTAACGAGGAGTGGATCTCCGACACCGCGCGCTTTGGCGCCGATGGCCTGAAAGAGCGCCGCCTCGATCGCCCCTATGTGCAGTTCAACAAGACGTTGAAGCCGGCAACATGGAATGATGCCTTCGCCGCCATCCGCGCGGCGCTGGAAGGCGTTTCCGGTCGCGATATTGCGGCGCTGGCGGGCCCGATGGCCGGGCTCGAGGAAATGGTTGCGCTGAAAGACCTGCTCGCAGGCCTCGGCAGCACGTCCTGTGAGGCCCGCCTCGATGGTTCGTCGGTCTCGGGCCCGCGCGTGCACTGGCTGCTCAACACCACCTTGGCCGGG
The DNA here is from genome assembly GCA_038217965.1 of Sphingomonadales bacterium. Classification (GTDB taxonomy): domain Bacteria; phylum Pseudomonadota; class Alphaproteobacteria; order Sphingomonadales; family Sphingomonadaceae; genus Sandaracinobacteroides. Next base: position 12,585 of record JBBRKH010000004.1, read on the forward strand.
CTGGAGCGCGCCGACGCCGTGCTGCTAGTCGGCCTCAATCCACGCGTCGACGCGCCCTTGCTCAACACGCGCCTGCGAAAAGCGGTAAAAAAGGGCGGCGCGCAGGTTTTTCGGATCGGTGCGCCTGAAGATCTGTCCTATCCTGTCCACGAGCTTGGCGACGATCTCGCAGGCCTTGCGAAGCTGCCGCGAGGGTCCAGCGAAGCCTTCCGCAAGGCCGAGCGCCCGGCAATCCTGATCGGCAGCCGCAACGCCAGCGCCGACGTGCTTGCCGCAGCGCACGCGCTCGTCAAGCCGCTGGGCTTTGTCAAGGATGGCTGGAACGGGTTCAATGTGGTGGCCAGCACTGCGTCGCAGGTCGGCGCGCTGGAAATCGGCTTTGTTTCTGGAGGCCTTGTCGCAATGGCGGCAAATCCGCCGAAAATCCTGTTCCTGCTGGGTGTTGACGACATCGATCTCGCCCCGTTTGCCGACAGCTTCATCGTCTATATCGGCTCGCACGGCGATTCTGGTGCGGCCCTTGCCGATGTCATTCTGCCCGCTGCCGCCTACACCGAGCGGCCCGGCACCTATGTCAACATGGAAGGCCGGGTGCAGCGGTCCTTGCGCGCCACTTTCCCGCCCGGCGACGCGCGCGAGGACTGGACCATTTTTCGCGCCCTGGCGGACGTGCTCGGCGTGATGCTGCCCTATGACAGCCTGGCGCAGCTTCGCGGCCGCATCGGCACCCAATGGCCGCATCTGGATACCGAAGGCCTTGTGCCAGCTGTCTGGGAAGTTGCCAGCATGGAGGCCGACGGCCCCGCCGGCCCGGCTTTGCAGCCGGCCACAAACTTCTACCAGTCCAACCCGATTCTCCGCGCCAGCTCCACCATGGCCGCTTGCGTCGCCGAAATCAGCGAAGGCCGCGCGCCCGCCATGCTGGAGGCGGCCGAATAATGGTCGCCTGGTTCGAAGCCATTCTCGGTCCCGGCTTCGGCTGGTTCGTTGCCCACATCGTGCTGATCCTCCTGATCGCGCTCCCGGTTATGGCGCTGATGGCGATGTCCACCTGGATGGACCGCAAGGTCTGGGCGATGATGCAGCTCAGGCGCGGCCCCAATGTCGTCGGCCCCTTCGGCCTGCTGCAACCCTTTGCAGACGGCATCAAGTTGTTCATGAAGGAAACCATCATCCCCACAGGCGCCAACAAGGGCATCTTCATCCTGGCGCCGATGATCACCTTCGTGCTCGCACTCGTCGCCTGGGCAGTCATTCCGTTCGATGCCGGCATGGTGCTGGCCGATATCAATGTCGGGCTCTTGTTCCTGTTCGCTGTCTCCTCGCTCGGGGTCTATGGCATCATCATGGCGGGCTGGGCCTCCAATTCGAAATACCCGTTCCTCGGCGGGCTAAGATCTGCCGCGCAGATGGTCAGCTACGAAGTCTCGCTCGGCCTCGTCATCATCTGCGTCGTGCTCTACGCCTCCAGCTTCAACCTGACCGACATCGTCGAAAGCCAGCGCGGCAACATGTTCGGCCTGCTGAACGGCCACATCTTCAACCCGCTGCTGTTCCCGATGGCGGTGGTGTTCTTCATCTCCGCGCTTGCCGAAACCAACCGCCCGCCGTTCGATCTGCCCGAAGCGGAAGCGGAGCTGGTCGCCGGGTATCAGGTCGAATATTCCTCCATGTCCTTCGCCCTGTTCTTCCTCGGCGAATATATGAACATCCTGCTGATGTGCGTGCTTACCGCCACGCTGTTCCTGGGCGGTTATCTGCCGCCGGTGGACTGGGCGCCGCTTTATGTTGTCCCCGGCATTGTCTGGCTGTTCATCAAGCTGGTGGCGGTGTTCTTCATATTCGCCTGGGTGAAGGCGACTGTTCCGCGCTACCGTTACGACCAGCTGATGCGGCTGGGCTGGAAAATCTTCCTGCCGCTGAGCCTGTTCTGGGTGGCGCTGGTTAGCGGCTGGCTGGTGTTCACCGGCCACTATGGAGGCGCTGCATGAGCCTGTTCGACAGCGCAAAATCTTTCCTGCTGCTGGAATTCGTGCGCGGCATGTGGCTCACGCTCAGCTACTCTGTGCGGCCCAAGGCCACCGTCAATTTTCCGCACGAAAAGGGACCCCTGTCGCCGCGCTTTCGCGGTGAACATGCGCTGCGCCGCTATGCCAATGGCGAGGAACGTTGCATTGCCTGCAAGCTTTGCGAGGCGGTCTGCCCGGCGCAGGCCATCACCATCGAGGCCGAACCGCGCACCGACGGCAGCCGCCGCACCACGCGCTACGATATCGACATGACGAAGTGCATCTATTGCGGCTTCTGTCAGGAAGCCTGCCCGGTGGATGCCATCGTGCAAGGCCCCAACTTCGAATTTGCCGCCGAAACCCGCGAGGAGCTGCTGTACGACAAGGACAAGCTGATGCTGAACGGCGAGCGATGGGAGCGCGCGATTGCAGCCAACCTCGCTGCCGACGCACCCTACCGGTAAGCGCGTCATGGTCCAGCTGCTCGTCTTCTATCTGTTCGCCGGCATCGTCGTGGCCTCCGGCCTGATGGTCATCCTCGCGAGAAATCCTGTGCATTCGGTGCTCTGGCTCATCCTCGCCTTTTTTAACGCCGCAGGCCTGTTCCTGCTGATGGGCGCCGAGTTTCTCGCGATGATCCTGGTCATCGTCTATGTCGGTGCCGTCGCTGTCCTGTTTCTGTTCGTCGTCATGATGCTCGATGTCGATTTCAGCGCTTTCCGGGCGGAAGCGTCGAAATTCCGTCCGCTCGGGGTCGTCCTCGGCCTGGTCCTTGCAGTCGAGCTCGTGCTGGTGGGCGGCGCCTGGGCGTTCGGCGATCTGGCAACAGGCGCCGGGCAGGCGCCGGTCAAGGCAGGCCTCACCAACACGCAGCAGATGGGCACGATCCTCTACACCGACTATGTCTTCATCTTCCAGGCGGCAGGCATGGTGCTGCTGACCGCCATGGTAGGCGCCATCGTGCTGACGCTGCGCCAGCGGCCCGGCGTGAAACGGCAGTCGATTTCGCGGCAGAACGCCCGCACTCCCGCCACTGCCATCTCGGTCGAGCGCCCTACCGTCGGCGCCGGCGTCGATACATCGGGGGGCGTCCAGTGATCGGCCTCGGCCATTATCTCGTTGTAGGTGCAATCCTGTTCACGCTCGGCGTCCTCGGCATCGTCATCAACCGCCGCAACATCATCGTCATCCTCATGTCGGTCGAACTGATCCTGCTCGCCGTCAACATCAATTTCGTCGCCTTCTCGGTGCACCTCGGAGACATGGTGGGGCAGGTTTTCGCCATGTTCGTACTGACCGTCGCAGCCGCCGAAGCAGCAATCGGCCTCGCCATCCTCGTCATCTATTTCCGCAACCGTGGCACGATCTCGGTCGATGACGCCAATCTGATGCGGGGCTAGAATGATCCAGGCAATCGTCTTCCTGCCACTGCTGGCATTCCTGATCGCCGGCATCGGCAATCGCGCCATCGGCTCGCTGGCTGCGAAAACCATCACCACCGGCGCGCTCTTTGTTTCCTGCGCCCTGTCGTGGGTCACCTTCCTCGGCCTGATCGGCGGCGCACCGGCGCAGGATGTGCAGCTCGTCGAATGGTTCCGCAGCGGCGATCTGACCGTGAACTGGTCGCTGAAGGTGGACATGCTGACCGGCGTGATGCTCGTCGTCATCACCAGCGTTTCGGCCCTCGTTCATCTCTACAGCTGGGGATATATGGACGAAGACCCGGACCAGCCGCGCTTCTTCGCCTATCTGTCGCTCTTCACCTTCGCCATGCTCATGCTGGTCACCGCCGACAATCTCGTCCAGCTATTCTTCGGCTGGGAGGGCGTCGGCCTCGCTTCCTATCTGCTGATCGGCTTCTGGTTCAAGAAGCCTGCTGCCAACGCTGCGGCCATCAAGGCCTTCGTTGTGAACCGCGTGGGCGATTTCGGCTTCATGCTCGGCATCTTCGGCCTCTTCATGCTGTTTGGCACAGTGGATATCGACAGTATCCTTGCAGCCGTCCCGAGCGCCAAGGGCGCCACCTTCCAGTTCCTCGGCAGCGAAGTCGATGCCGTCACGGCGCTTGCGCTGCTGCTCTTCGTCGGCGCCTGCGGAAAGTCCGCGCAACTGCCGCTGCACACCTGGCTGCCGGATGCGATGGAAGGCCCGACGCCGGTCTCCGCGCTCATCCACGCCGCCACCATGGTGACCGCCGGCGTGTTTCTCGTCTGCCGCATGTCGCCGCTGTTCGATGCGTCGGAAACCGCCTCCACTGTCGTTACGTATGTTGGCGCAGCAACCGCCCTGTTTGCCGCAACGGTCGCCACCACGCAGAACGACATCAAGCGGGTCATCGCCTATTCCACCTGCTCTCAGCTTGGTTACATGTTCTTCGCCGCCGGCGTCGGCGCTTATGGTGCATCCATGTTCCACCTGTTCACGCACGCCTTCTTTAAGGCCTTGCTTTTCCTGTGCGCCGGCTCGGTCATCCACGCGATGCACCACGAGCAGGACATGCGCCACTATGGCGGTTTGCGAAAAGCCATCCCCTGGACCTTCGGCTTCATGCTGATCGGCACCATCGCCATCACCGGGGTGAACTACACCTCCGGCTATTTCTCCAAGGACGCCGTGCTGTTTTCCGCCTGGGAGTCCGGAACGGAAGCCGGCCGCACCGCCTTTTTCATCGGTATCTTCTGCGCCCTGCTCACCAGCTTCTACAGCTGGCGCCTGATCTTCAAGACCTTCTTCGGCGAAGCCCGCTGGGCCGCGTCCGAGCATATCCAGCATGCCATGCACAGCGAACCCGCCGCCACCGGCACCGCCGGCTATCGCCCGCACGAAAGCCCGCTTTCGATGATGATCCCGCTGGCGCTGCTTGCTGTCGGCGCGCTCTTCGCCGGAGCCATCTTCAACGATATGTTCGTCGGCGGCGAAACCGCCTTCTGGCGCGGCGCGCTGGTGCACGATGCTGCCTTCTTCGAAGCACTGCACAATGTCCCCGCCCTGGTCCACTGGGCACCGGCCATCGTCATGGCGCTCGGCTTCCTGATCGCCCTCAACACCTACATCCTGAAACCCGGCTCATCCGAAGCCTTCAAGGCGCAGTGGCACCTGCTGCACAAGTTCCTGCTCAACAAATGGTATTTCGATGAGCTCTACAACGCGGTTTTCATCAAGCCCGCCCTCGCGCTTGGCACCCTGTTCTGGAAGCGTGGCGACCAGGGCGCCATCGATCGCTTCGGCCCGGATGGTCTCGCAAGCGTCGTCCGCTCCGGCTCGGCCGCCGCCGGTCGCTTTGAATCCGGCCTTATCTACTCCTACGCCTTGGTGATGCTGATTGGCGTCGCCGGTTTTGCCACATGGTTTGTCGTGCAGTGATGCGCGCTTGTAAAAAAACGGCGCAATAATGCTCAGCCTCATGATCCTCCTGCCGCTGGCGGCAGCCGCGCTCGCCCTCTGGCTGCCCGGCGACGAAGCCGCAAAGGCTGCGCGCGCGAAAATCATCGCGATCGCCACAACGCTTGCGCTTTTTGCGCTGGGCCTCATGCTCTGGTTCCGCTTCGACACCAGCACCGCGGCCTTCCAGTTCACCGAGCGCGCGGAAATCTTCGGCGGCCTGTTTTCCTGGCACCTCGGCATAGACGGCATCAGCCTCGTCCTCATCATGCTGTCGGTCTTCCTGATGCCGCTCTGCGTGCTGGCCAGCTTCGACAGCGTGAAAACCCGCATTCCGGAGTATATGGCGGCATTCCTCGTCATGGAATCGCTGATGATCGGCGTTTTCGCTTCGCTGGATCTCTTCCTTTTCTATATCTTCTTCGAAGCCGGCCTGATCCCGATGTATCTCATCATCGGTATCTGGGGCGGCAAACGCCGCATCTACGCATCTTACAAATTCTTCCTGTACACGCTCCTGGGCTCCGTCCTCATGCTGCTCGCGATGCTGTGGATGGCAGCCGAAGCCGGCACCACCGATATCCCGGTGCTGATGGCCTATGATTTCCCGGCCCGCGCCCAGCCCTGGCTATGGGCCGCTTTCTTCGCCAGCTTCGCGGTCAAGATGCCGATGTGGCCCGTCCACACCTGGCTGCCCGATGCGCACGTCGAAGCCCCCACTGCCGGCTCCATGATCCTCGCCGGCGTGCTTCTGAAAATGGGCGGCTACGGCTTCATCCGCTTCTCCATGCCGATGTTCCCGGAGGCATCCGTCGATCATATGTGGGTCATCTTCGCCCTCTCGATGGTCGCCGTTGTCTACACCTCATTGGTCGCCCTCGTGCAGGAAGACATGAAAAAGCTCATCGCCTACTCGTCCGTCGCGCACATGGCCTTCGTCACCGGCGGCCTGTTCGCCTTCAACACCCAGGGCGTCGAGGGCGCGATGATCGTCATGCTCTCGCATGGCGTCGTCTCCGCCGCCCTGTTCTACTGTGTCGGCGTGATCTACGAGCGGCTGCACACCCGCGACATCGCCCGCTACGGCGGCCTCTCCGAAAGCATGCCGCGCTACGCCGTCTTCTTCCTGCTCTTCACCATGGCCTCCGTCGCACTCCCCGGAACCTCCGGCTTCGTCGGCGAATTCCTCGCACTCGCCGGCATCTTTGCAACGTCGACATGGGTTGCCTTCGTCATGGCCAGCGGCGTCATCCTCGGCGCCGGCTACATGCTCTGGCTCTACGCCCGCGTCGCCTACGGCAAGCTCACCCACCAGGATGTTGCCGCGATGCCCGATCTGCGCCCCCGCGAATATATGGTGATGATCCCACTCGCCGTTGTCGCCATCTGGATGGGCATATACCCCAAACCCTTCATGGAACCGCTGCGCGCCCCCGTTGCCAGCCTGATGGCCCGCATGGACAGGGCAGATCCACCCGCGACGCCGTTTACGCCTTTGCCGCAGGTGGCGAGGTGACGCACGGCAGTACGAGAGGTTTTGTGCCTCCGGAGGCATTTTTCGTGGCCACTATCGGAGCTGAACGATGAGCGCCGTCGCAACGTTGGCCCAATCGCTCAGCATCGGCGCGCCCGAGGTGGTGCTTGCGGCCGGTTCGCTTGTCATGTTGATGATTGGTGCCTTTCGCGGCGACCGGTCGCTTGTCGGGCTCAGTTGGGCGGCTGTCATCCTGTTCGCAGCGGCAGCGGTTCTGGTCGTTGATGACAGTCCGGCGCGGGTGCTGGCCTGGAACAGCCTGTATGTGGCGGACGCCTTGTCTGCCTATCTGAAGATCCTCATCCTGCTTGGTGGTGCGGTGTCCGTGCTGATGGCGATTCCCTATCTGGATCGCATCCGCAGCGCCCGTTTCGAATATCCCGTGCTGATCGTGATCGCCGTGCTCGGCATGTGCATCATGGTGTCGGCCAACAATCTGCTGGCGCTCTACATCGGCCTCGAACTCATGAGCCTTGCCTCGTACGTGCTGGCGGCGTTTCACCGGGACGATCGGAAAAGCTCGGAGGCCGGCCTCAAATATTTCGTGCTCGGCGCCCTGTCATCTGGCGTCCTGCTCTATGGCATCAGCCTGGTATACGGCTTCGTCGGCGCCGCGGATTTCACCGCGATCGCAGCCGGGCTTTCAGCGGGCACAGACCGCAACCTGGGCGCGCTGTTCGGCCTCGTGTTCGTTCTTGCCGGCCTTGCTTTCAAGGTGTCCGCCGTCCCGTTTCACATGTGGACCCCCGATGTTTATGAAGGCTCGCCAACCCCGGTGGCCGCGTTCCTCGCGTCCGCGTCCAAGATCGCCTCGATGGGTCTGCTCCTGCGCGTCGCCATGGACACCTTCGGCGGCATGGCGGCGGATTGGCGCCAGATCGTCATCTTCATGGCGATTGCCTCGATGCTGCTCGGGGCGGTCGGTGCCATCGGCCAATCTAACATCAAGCGCCTGCTAGCCTATTCGTCGATCAACAACATCGGCTT
>JBBRKH010000005.1:0-18236 GCA_038217965.1 Sphingomonadales bacterium
CGGCTGTCGAACACCGTCGGCACCGTACTCGATCCGGTGTTCGCACTGCGCCAGCAGGTCCGTATCCCGCCGGGGAAATTCGCCCGGCTGGCGTTCTGGACGCTTGTGGCTGCGTCGCGCGATGAACTTCTCGAAAGCATAACCCGCCACCGAGACCGCAGCGCCTTCGATCGCACCCAGACATTGGCGTGGACGCAAGCACAGGTGCAGCTCCGCTACCTTGCGGTGACGCCGCGCGAGGCAGCCGATTTTCAGCGGCTGGCGGCCCCTCTGCTTTACAGCGACTCCCGCTTCCGGCCGGCCGCCGCCAACATCGATCGCGGCGCGGGACCGCAATCGGGACTGTGGCCGCTGGCGATCTCGGGAGACCGGCCGATCGTCGTGCTGCGCATCGACGACATCGAGGACATGGCCCAAGTCCGGCAATTGCTGCGCGCGCATGCATATTGGCGGCTAAAATGCCTCGGTGTCGATCTGGTCATCATCAACGAACACGCCTCGTCGTATCTGCAGGATATTCAGGCGGCAATCGAGATCGCGGTACGCAGCAGCGTCGCCCGGCCCGAGAGCGCCCAGCTGTGCGCGCAAGGCGAAGTCCGCATGCTGCGCGCCGACCTGATGACCATCGAGAGCCGCGCGCTGCTGCTGGCCGTCGCCCGGGTCGTGCTAAGCGCGCGCCGCGGCCCGCTCGAGGGGCAGCTCGAACGGCTTCTGGCGAACCCGACCCCTGCGCCGGTCGCCCTGCTGCCACGGGTGGAGGCGGTGGCTACGGCGAATCCCGCCGTGCCGCCGAGCCTTGAGTTTTTCAATGGCACGGGCGGGTTTGATCGAAATGGAACGGAGTATGTGACTGTTCTGGAGGGCGGCGCTTCGACGCCGGCCCCGTGGATCAACGTCATTGCCAACCCGGCGTTCGGCATGCAGGTGTCGGCTGAGGGCAGCAGCTATACCTGGGCGGAAAACAGCCGGGAGAACCAGCTGACGCCTTGGTCGAACGACCCCGTCCGCGATCCGCCGGGCGAAGCCTTTTATGTGCGCGACACCGCCAGCGGCCGGGTGTTCGGTGCGACCGCGCTGCCGGTCCGTGACACCGGGCGCTACGTCGCGCGGCACGGTTTCGGCTACAGCCGTTTCGCGCACGAAGCCGATGGCATCGGCCTCGAGCTGCTGCATTTCGTGCCGCTCGCCGATCCGTTGCGGGTATCGCGGCTGCGGCTGACCAATCTGTCGGGACAGCGGCGGCGGCTGTCGGTGACCGCCTATGCCGAATGGGTCATGGGCACGGCGCGCGGCGCAATGGCGTCGCATATTTCGACCGGGCGCGACGAGGAAACCGGAGCGCTGTTCGCCCGCAACCCGTGGAATGCCGCCTTTCCGGGCCGCGTCGCCTTCGCCGATCTCGGCGGCCGCCAGACCAGCTGGACATGCGACCGGACCGATTTTCTCGGCCGTGGCGGATCGATGGCCGCGCCGGCCGCGCTCGCAGGCGCGACGCCGCTGTCGGGCAGAACCGGCGCGGCGATGGACCCCTGCGCGGCGCTGCAGTGCGTCGTAGACCTTGCCCCCGGGGACAGCGTCGATATCGTCAGCCTGCTCGGCCAGTGCACCTCGGTCGAGGCCGCGCGTGCGCTTGTTGCTCATTATCGCGCGGCCGATCTCGATGCCGAGCTGGCAGCCGTCACCGCACACTGGACCGCGCTGCTCGGCACGGTCCAGGTTCGCACCCCGGACCGCGCCATGGACATCATGCTCAACGGCTGGCTGCTCTACCAGTCGCTCGCCTGCCGGATCTGGGCACGCGCCGGCTTCTACCAGGCCAGCGGCGCCTATGGCTTTCGCGACCAGTTGCAGGACGGCATGGCGCTGTCGCTTGCCTATCCCGAGGAGACCCGCCGGCACCTGTTGCGCGCTGCCGGCCGCCAGTTTCCCGAGGGCGATGTCCAGCATTGGTGGCTGCCGCATTCGGGGCAAGGCGTTCGCACGCGGATTTCGGACGACCGCGTTTGGCTGGCGTTCGCGACTGCGACCTATGTTCGTACCAGCGGCGACCACGCCGTCCTCGACGAGGTCCTGCCCTTCCTCGACGGCCCGCTGCTGCCGCCGGGGGAGGCCGACTGCTTCTTCCAGCCGATGATCGGCGACGAGACGGCGACGCTGTTCGAACATTGCGCGCGCGGTATCGACCAATGCCTCGAGCTGACCGGCGCGCTCGGCCTGCCGTTGATCGGCAGCGGCGACTGGAACGACGGCATGAACCGCGTCGGCGCCGAAGGGCGCGGCGAAAGCGTCTGGCTCGGCTGGCTATTGATCCGAACGATCGCGATCTTCGCCACGCACGCCGATGAACGCGACCCCCAGCGCGCCGGGCGCTGGCGCGCGCATGCCGAGCGCGTCCGCGCCGCGATCGAAGCCAGCGGCTGGGATGGTGAGTGGTACCGGCGCGCGACGTTCGACGATGGCACCTGGCTCGGCACGGCCGCCGGTTCCGAATGCCAGATCGATTCGATCGCGCAAAGCTGGGCGGTCCTGTCTGGCGCCGCCGATCCGGCGCGGGCGCGGGTGGCGATGGCGGCGTTCGAAGCCAAACTGGTCCGTCCTGATCCCGGCCTCGCGCTGCTGTTTACCCCGCCGTTCGGCGTCGCCTTGCACGATCCGGGCTATATCAAGGGCTATCCGCCTGGCCTGCGCGAAAATGGCGGCCAATACAGCCATGCCGCGATGTGGGCGATCCTCGCCCACGCCGGGCTCGGCGACGGCGACCGCGCCGCAGCGCTGTTCAACATGCTCAACCCGATCAACCACTCGCTTACGGCGGCGGACGCTGCCCGCTACCGGGTCGAGCCTTATGTGGTTGCCGCAGATATCTATTCGGTTGCGCCGCACGAGGGCCGCGGCGGCTGGACCTGGTATACCGGGGCTGCCGGCTGGATGTACCGCGCTGGCATCGAAGGCATCCTTGGCCTGCGCCGCGAGGGCGACAGCGTCACCGTCGCGCCGGTGTTGCCCAAGGCGTGGCCCGGATTCGCTGCCACGCTGGCGATTGGTACAACGCGCTGCACGATCGCAGTGACGCGCGGCGAGACTGCGGGCGCCAGCCTCGACGGCGTCGCCGTGACCGAGGCGCGCATCCCGCTTGACGGCGCGGAGCACCGGTTCGAGCTGCAAATTGCAACCAGCTTGGTGCCGACGCCGGCGGACGGGTTGCACCTGTCTGACGCACCCGAACCCGACTGGAGCCCGGCTTGAGCACCGTCACCGCCGCACCTGCTGATCACGGAAGGGATGCCGTCGGGCCGGGCCGGCGCATCGGATCAGTCGTCAGGTTCGTCCACCAGCAGCTTCGGCACCCGGCGGGTTTCGCGCAGCGACGCGCCGCGCCCGGAGAGCGACGGATTGGTCATGAAATAGCGGTGCAGGTTGAACGGATGCGGCCCCGGCTCGAGTCGCTGGTAGCTGCCGTCGGGCTGCATTTCCCAGCTTTGCTCGGTGTCCTTCAGGTTGGCGACCATCACCTGATCGAGGATCTGCGCATGCACCGTCGGATTGTCGATCGGAATCAGCAATTCCACCCGGCGGTCGAAGTTGCGCGGCATCCAGTCGGCCGACGTGATCCACACCTTTGCCTTGCGGCTGGGCAGCGCATGGCCATTGCCAAAGGCAACGATGCGGCTGTGTTCCAGAAAGCGGCCGATAACCGAGCGCACGCGGATATTGTCGGATAGCCCGGGCACCTCCGGCCGCAGGCAGCAGATGCCGCGGATGATCATGTCGATCTCGACACCGGCTTCGCTCGCTTCATACAGTTTCTCGATGATTTCCGGATCGACGAGCGAGTTCATCTTCACCCAGATGGCCGCCGGACGCCCGGCTTTCGCGTGGGCTATTTCGCCGTCTATGCCGTCCACCAGCGTCGAGCGCAGGTTGATGGGAGACATGGCAAGGCGCGTCAGCGCGTTCGGCTCTACATAGCCGGTAATGTAGTTGAAAACCTGGGCGGCATCGTGCGTCAGCGCCGGATTGGCGGTGAAGAAGCTGAGATCGGTGTAGATGCGCGCCGTGGTCGGGTGATAATTGCCGGTGCCGAGGTGCAGATAGGTTTTCAGGTTGGCGCCTTCGCGTCGCACGACAAGCGACATCTTGGCGTGGGTTTTCCAGTCGATGAAGCCATAGACGACCTGCACGCCGGCACGTTCCAAAGCGGCCGCCCAGGTCAGATTCTGCTCCTCGTCGAACCGCGCCTTCAGCTCGACGATGGCGGTGACCGATTTGCCCGCTTCGGCGGCATCGATCAACGCGCGGACGATCGGGCTGTCCTTGCCGGTGCGATACAGCGTCTGCTTGATGGCGACGACATTCGGATCGGCGGCTGCCTGGCGCAGGAAGGCCAACACCACATCGAAGCTTTCGTAGGGATGGTGGACGACGATGTCCTTGCTGCGGATGGCGGCAAAGCAATCGCCGCCATGCTCGCGGATGCGCTCTGGAAAGCGCGGGGAATAGGGTTCGAACTTCAGGTCCGGCCGGTCCTCGTCCACCAGCTGCGCCAAGTCGGCGATGCCGATGATGCCCTGGATTTCGGTGACTTCATCGCGCCCCAGCTGCATGGCGTGGCGTACCATCTCCTTCAGCGTGTCGGGTGTGCTTTGCTCGATTTTCAGCCGGATTACCTGCCCGCGCCGGCGCCGTTTGATGGCACTGCGATAGTAGCGCACCAGATCCTCGGCCTCTTCCTCGATTTCGATGTCGCTGTCGCGGATCACCCGGAAAGCGCCTTCCCCGAGGCTTTCGAATCCCGGGAATATCAGGTGGAAAAAGCGCCGCAGCACCTGCTCCATGGCGATGTTGCGCGCAGCTGCACCGGGCAGGCGGATGAAGCGCGGCAGCATCGGCGGCACCATCAGCAGCGCCGCCACCCGCTCGCCGTCATTCACCCGCCGCATGTCGAGCACCAGGGTAAAGCCCTTGTTCGGCACGAACGGAAACGGGTGCGCCGGATCGATCGCCTGCGGCGTCAGCACCGGGAAGATCTGCTGCAGAAAGTGGGTTTCGAGCCAGCCGGTTTCGGCGTCCGTCAGCTCATCGGCTTCCAGCACGGCAAAGTCGGCTGCCCGCAAGGCCCGCCGCAGCAGCACGAAGGTTTCCTGCTGGCGCCTCATCAGCGCATCCGCTTCGCCGGCGATCGCCGCCAGCTGCTGCGCTGGTGTTGCGCCTTCGGGGCTAAGCCGCTCGATGCCTTCATCCACCTGCCCGCGCAGGCCGGCCACCCGCACCATGGTGAATTCGTCCAGATTGTTGCCCGATATCGACAGAAAGCGCAGCCGCTCCAGCAGCGGATGGGCCGGATTCATCGCTTCCTCCAGCACCCGCGAATTGAAGGCCAGCCACGACATTTCGCGATTCAGATACCGCTCGCTGCCCAGAATGCGCAGCGGGGCTTCGGGGGCAATGGTGCGGGATGCGATGGCCATGGCACGCTATAGCAGGGCGAATGTGACAGGTCGAACGGACCCGTCACATATCGATCAGCGCATCCCTCGCCAGCGGAATCGTGAGCGGCCGCTGCCCTGCCAGAGACGCCCGGTCCAGCAGCAGCACCGCGCGCGCCACCGCCTCGAAGCTGCGCTCGATGCGGCTCAGCACATATTGGCTCACCTCCGGCGGCGCCTGCAGCCCGCGATCCTTCCACTGCTTGTCGAACACATGCCGCAGCAGGGCATCATCGGGCGCGCCGATGCGCACCTGCGGGGTTGCCACCAGTCTAGAGCGCAAATCCGGCAACGCCAGATTCCAGTCGGCCGGAGCCGATCGTGCCGTGAGCAGCAGCGGGCGGCGCGCTTCGATCGCCTCGTTCCAGGCATGGAACAGCGTTTCTTCCGATGCCGCCCGATCGGCATCATCCCATAGCCGGGCGTTGGCACGGCGGGCAAAGATCGCTGCAAGATGGGTTTTGCCCGAAGCGGCAGGGCCGATCAGAATGGCGGCCGGAATCGGCCAGGTTCCCCAGCTGTCCAGAAACTGCACGGCCGCTGCATTGGCGGCGGACACCAGAAAATCCTTCTGCCCGCGTGCTGCCTGCCAGGCAAGCGGCAGCGCCAGCTGGCCGGTCGAGGCGACGGTCATCCGCCGCCCGGCGGCAGCAGGGCCCTGGGCGCGCCGGCGGGCGGGCCCGGTGTCGGCACAGCTTCCGGCGCTTCCTCCACCAGGGCGTCTTCCGTCACCGCCGGCTCCAGCGGTGCGTCATCGGCCAATCGCCGCCGCAGCAGGCGGCCACCAGCATCATCGACCAGCCGAAGCCCGCGCGCATCCAGCGCAAGGCGGAGCGCTTCAAGCGATATCGAGGCATTCAGGTCGATGACCGATTCGCCGCCCGGGGCAAAGCTCGCCACCCGCACGGCGGTGACCCCCGGCGTCGCGCGCAAATCCCGCTCGTAGGCCTGCAATGTCGCATCGTCGGGCGTTGGCACCCGCAACCGGATGCCGCCGACGCTTGCCTCGCCGGCTTCGCCACCGATTTCCGCCCCGAGATCCTCGACGATGCCGTCGGGCACCTCCTCCAGCAGCGTCGGATCGGGCAGCAGATTGCCGCTGCGCAGTGCCGCGATATAGATTGCATCGGCCTGCCTGACGGCCGCATCCATCAACCCGTCGACGTTGCCGGCCTGGTTGCTCAGCCGCACGCGGCCGAGCTCGCGCCCGGCCGGGCCGAAGCGCACGATGAGCAGCCCGTTGGTCGGTCCGCCCAGCCAGCTGCGTTCCAGAATGAGCTCCGGTATCAGCACATCGGCCACCTGATAGCGATCCACCAGACTGCGCCACAGTACCACGTGGCGGCGCTCGGCCTGCCAGGCATTCAGCATGATCACGTCTCCCGGGGTCGCCTGGATGCGGATGTAATCGATCGGCGATTCGCCTGCACGCAGCCGCGCCCAGGCCTTCAGCCAGGGGGATTCGGCCTCGTGCGCTTGCCGCACCCCGGCATCCTGCAGCACCGGCAGCAGCAGCATTGGCGGTGACGAGGCCAGCATGGCAAAGCGCCCCAGAAACGCCGCCGCGCGCGCGCGATCAAATACCACCGCCAGCCGTGCGACATAGCGGGTGGGGCCCACCTGCTCGCGCTCGACCTCGATGGCGCTGACGATCGAATCGAGCGCTCCGTCGGCCAACCCGGGCGCTGTGTTGGCGGGCTGCCCGGACATGCGTGACCACAGTGCTGGCCAGGCAAGCCGCTGGGCCTGTCGCCAGCCATTGAAGCGCGCATCGATCGGCGATTTGCCGCCGACATCCACTTCCACGCCGCCGACGATCAACCCACCGCTGCCGCCGATGGCCAGCGGCTCGTCGCCCGGATCGACGTTCTTTTTCGGTATTGCATCTGCGCTGCGGGTGCCGCGCTGCGCCTGCGCCGGGGCTGCCAGCGCCAGCGACAGCGCAAACGTTGCCCACAGGGCCGGCATCTGACCTGGCATCGGTGCGCGCATTGCGCGGCCTTGTGGCGCAACGAGGGTAGGATTGAAAGGGACTTCGGCCTACAGCCGTGCGCATGCCAGCCTCCGATACAGCAAGCCACCCGGCCACCTATGCCGACGCGGGCGTATCGATCGCCGCCGGCAACGCGCTGGTGC
Organism: Sphingomonadales bacterium; assembly: GCA_038217965.1. Taxonomy (GTDB): domain Bacteria; phylum Pseudomonadota; class Alphaproteobacteria; order Sphingomonadales; family Sphingomonadaceae; genus Sandaracinobacteroides. The sequence goes on from JBBRKH010000005.1 coordinate 7,623, forward strand.
GGGCGATTGCGCCGCTGGTGCGCGCCACACGCCGGCCTGGCGCCGACGCGGAGATCGGCGGCTTCGGCGGGCTGTTCGATTTGCGGGCCGCTGGCTTCGCCGATCCGCTGCTGGTTGCCGCGACAGACGGTGTGGGCACCAAGCTCAGGCTCGCCATCGAAACCGGCCGGCACGACACGATCGGTCAGGATCTGGTCGCCATGTGCGTCAACGATCTGGTCGTGCAGGGCGCGGAGCCGCTGTTTTTCCTGGATTATTTCGCCACCGGGAAGCTCGAACCAGCGGTGGCGCAAGCCGTTGTCGCCGGCATCGCGCGCGCCTGCGCGGCTGCCGGATGCGCCCTCATTGGCGGCGAAACCGCCGAGATGCCGGGCATGTATGCCGCCGGAGACTATGATCTCGGCGGCTTTGCAGTCGGCGCCGTCGAGCGCGCGCAGCTGGTCACCGGTGCCAGGGTGGGCGCGGGTGATCTGCTGCTCGGCCTTGCGTCGTCTGGCGCGCATTCCAATGGCTATTCGCTCATCCGCCGACTGATCGAGGGCCTCGATCTGGCAGCGCCCGCGCCGTTCGCGCCCGAAGCCAGCCTCGCCGACGCGCTGCTCACGCCCACGCGGCTCTATATCAAGCCGCTGCTCCCGATCATCGGCCAGCTGAATGCGCTGGCGCACATCACCGGTGGCGGCCTGCTGGAGAATGTGCCGCGCGTGCTGCCGGCCGGCTGCCGCGCGTTGATCGATGCCAGCGCATGGCCGCTGCCGCCGCTTTTCCAGTGGCTGCAGGCGATGGGACGCATGCAGCCGGCCGAACTCGCCCGCACCTTCAACTGCGGCATCGGCATGGTGCTGGTGGTGGCGCCGGATGTGGTGGCCGGCGTTGCCGCGGCGCTGGCAGAAGCCGGCGAGACGGTGCATCGCATCGGCCACATCGCGCCTGGCCCCAAGGGCTGCGAAGTCCGCGGCGCGGAAGGAATGTGGGGGCAGACGGGCGCATGGGCAGCCGGGCATGACGATTGAAAAGCGCCGCCTGGCAATCCTGATTTCCGGCCGCGGTTCCAACATGGAGGCGCTCGTCCGCGCCGCCGATGCGCCGCATTATCCCGCTGGTGTTGCCCTTGTGCTGGCCAACAAGGCGGATGCCGCCGGCCTGCAATTTGCAAGCGCGCGTGGCATCGAGGCGCTCGCCCTGCCGCACCGGGATTTCGCTGCCCGTGAGGATTTCGACGCCGCGCTGCACCGGGAACTTTCCGCCCGCCGCATCGATGCCATCGCGCTGGCCGGCTTCATGCGCATCCTCAGCCCCGGCTTCATCCTGCAATGGCCGGGCCGCATCGTGAACATCCACCCTTCGCTGCTGCCGAAATACCCCGGCCTGCACACCCACCGCCGCGCCATCGAAGCCGGCGATGCCGAAGCCGGCTGCACCGTGCACATCGTTACCGAAACACTGGATGCCGGGCCGGCGCTGGCCCAGGCGCGTGTGCCGGTGCTGGCGGGCGACACAGCGGATTCTCTGGCCGCCCGCGTGCTGGTGCAGGAGCACCGCATCTATGCACCCGCACTCGCTGCGCACATCCGGGCCTTGGAACCAAAGCTTTGTGCAGATCACGTGAACCGGCGCGATTCCCAAGACTGCTGACACTGCCTCAAGGCAGCAGGCCAGGGCCCAGATTAACGGCACGCTGATCTAAAGCGCCCCCTCGGTGCGGTAGCTGCCGGTGAAGTCATTTGGCCAGATGAAGTTGGTGAAGCTCATGCCGATGGTGAGGCTGAGCGCTTCGACATGGTGCCACCAGCCAATCGGCAGGAACAGCGCGTCGCCGGGGCCGATATCGACTTGCCACGTGCGCGGGCGCTCGGCGGCTGCGGCATCGGCCAGCGTCGCATCCTGGCCAAACCGGCTGAAGCAGTGACGATGGTTGCGCATCTTCGGCGTCTGCAGCGGCGACACCAGTGTGACGCGCTTGGTACCCGCCATCTGCACAAGCAGGTTCTGCGTGAGATCATGGTGCCAGGGCGTGATCGTGCCCGCCGGCCCCATCCAGAAGAAGCCGTCGCCCAGCCGGCTGTTGCCGAGGTAGCCGGGCATGTCGCCGACATCGTTCCACAACGGCGCCAGTGCCTTGCGGTTGATGCCGCCGTTGTTGGCGGTGACGTAGAAATCGTTGCTTCGGCCGGTTTGCCGCAACCGCTCGATCAGCGCGTGCCAGCGCCATTGCGCCTTGTGGGCGATCGAATTGAGCTCGAAGTCGGCGTCTGCCTCGCGATTGCACTGCACTTCGATGTCCGGGTTGCCAAGGCAGTCTGCCAGCCCGTCGAGCGTCCACTGGCGGGCCGGCCAGTGATCGAACAACCCGGAAATCACCACCGGCCTGAGTGGCAGATAATGCTCCGTGTGAAACGTCTGCCCCGCCAGCGCATGGCGACGCGGGAGTTCGGCAAGCGCAAGCTGTTCCAGCCGGGCGCGACATTCCAGCAGCCAGTCCCGTTTGGCGATGCGTGCCTGTAGCAGTTCGGCCGCTTTCAAATACGGGCTTGCCTGCGCGGCCGCCATCTCGCTGCGGGCCAGCGGCAGAGCTATGCCCTGGCGGACAAGGTCGGCAAGGATTCCCGCCGGCGGATCGCCCGCCAGCAAGCGCCCACCCAGCGCGTGCCGCTGCACATCGTCGAACACCGGCGAGGCACGAACCATGCCCAGCGCCCGCAGCGGGTCGTCCGGCCGAAAGCTTTTGCGCACGTCAAGCATGCTGGCTTCCTGCGCCGGGGAGGTGACAGATTTATGACAGCCTGTCGGGGGAGGCCGGGCGGCCGGCGATGTTCGCTACAGGCTGCCCGCTGGTACCGAGAAGGTGTCGCAGCTGTCGACGCTGCCGGTCTTGAAGCCGCGCGTAAGCCAGCGGACGCGCTGTTCGCTGCTGCCGTGGGTGAAGCTGTCTGGCACCACCCGGCCCTGCGACTGCTTCTGCAGCGTGTCGTCGCCGATTGCTTGCGCAGCGCGCACGCCTTCTGCGAAATCGCCTTCGTCCAGCAAGGCCGGGTTGTTGTGAGCCCACACGCCGGCAAAGCAATCGGCCTGCAATTCCAGCCGCACCAGCAGCGCGTTCGCCTCCGTTTTTCCGCCGCGGGCCTGCTGCTTGTTCACCTGATCCGAAATGCCGGTGATCGTCTGGATATGGTGACCGACTTCGTGTGCGATCACGTAAGCGGCGGCGAAATCGCCGGGCGCGCCGAAGCGGCGGGCAAGCTCTTCGAAGAAGCTGGTGTCCAGATACACCTTGCGGTCGCCAGGGCAATAAAAGGGGCCGCTGGCCGACGATGCCGAGCCGCAGGCGGAGCGGACCTGCCCGGCAAACAGCACCAGCTGGGGCGCGGGATAGCGCTCGCCGCTGGCGGCGAAGATTTTCGTCCAGGTGTCTTCGGTGCTGGCGAGAACCTTGGCGACGAAGATATCCGTCTCGTTGGTGAGCTGCGAGGGTTGTCCGGAGGCCTGCTGCGCCGGCGCGGATAGCTGCCTGCCGGGGGCTGTGCCGCCGCCGCCGCCGCCAAGCCCGCCAAATAGGAACAGCGCACCGGCTGCGATCACCACGCCGACGATGCCGAATTTCGAGAAGATGAGCGGCAGGAACATGGCAAAAAGGCCGCCCATGCCGCCGCCGCCGCCCAGCCCGCCGGCCTGCTGGCCACCGAAGCCGCCGAGACCGCCGCCTTCGCCGCGGCGGTTCTCGATGTTCGAACTTTCGCGTTGGTCGTCGAGTTTCATGGGCTTTCCTCTTGGCGGTCGGTGCTGCAAGCCTTATCAGCTAGCCGATCCGCGTGCACGGTTGAATAGGGCTTTTGTATCGGGCTTTTGTATCGGGCTTTTGTATCGGGCTTTGGGAGACGGGCTTTGCAGGTCATCGGTTTGGCAGTTGTGGCGGCGGTTGTGTGGGGGGCCGTGCCGGTGCTCGCACAACCGGTGGTGGCTTGGGAAGTTCCCGCCGAGCCGGGCATCCGACAGGAGCTGTGGGCCAAGGGGCTGGAGCATCCCTGGGGCATCGCCTTTCTGCCCGACGGGCGGGCGCTGGTGACGGAACGGCCCGGACGCATGCGCATTGTGGGCAAGGATGGCCGGGTCGGGCCACCGCTGAGCGGGGTGCCGGTGGTGGCCGCGGTGGGGCAGGGTGGCCTGCTCGATGTCAGCCTGCACCCGGATTTCGCCCGCAACGGGCTGGTGTATTTCACCCATTCGGTGGGCACACGCGAGGCAAACATGACCGCACTTTCACGCGGCAAGCTTTCTGGCAACATGCTGACCGAGGTGAAGGAACTGCTGCGCAATCCGGTGGCCAAGCGCGGTGGCGCGCATTTTGGGGCGCGGCTGCAGTGGTTGCCCGATGGCACCTTGCTGGTGTCGGTGGGCGATGGCGGCAATCCCAATGTGCAGCTGGACGGCAAGCCGATCCGCAACCAGGCGCAGAACCCCGGCACATGGTTCGGCAAGGTTTTGCGGGTCACGGCAGAGGGCGCTGCGGTCAAGGACAATCCCGGCGTGCTGGACGCGGCATCGGGCTGGGATCGGCGGGTGTGGAGCATGGGGCACCGCAACATCCAGGGGCTGGCGCGCGATCCCGCAACCGGCGCCATCTGGGCGACCGAGCACGGCTCGCAGGGCGGCGACGAGCTGAATCTGCTGGCGGCCGGCGGCAATCATGGCTGGCCGGTGGCAACGCACAGCATCGAATATTCCGGCGAACCGATCACCGCTGAACGCTCGCGGCGGGGCATGCGCGATCCGGTTTCGCTGTGGACGCCTTCGATCGCGCCGTCGGGCCTGGCACTCTATCGTGGGCAGGCGCTTGCCGGGCTGGATGGCGCAGTGCTGGCGGGCGGGCTGAGAAGCCAGGACGTGCGGGTGGTGCGGTTTTCGGCTGACGGCAAGGCGGTGCGTGAGACCCGCATCGAAATGGCTGCGCGGGTGCGCGAGGTGAAGCAGGGTCCGGACGGGCTGGTCTATGTGCTGACCGACGAGGCAGACGGAAAGATCGTCCGGTTGCGTCCGGCGCGCTGAATTGGTGGAAAGTTAGGCTGGTTTATCTGTAGGAAATAATATGGGATAAGCTGGCTATGGATCCCCGCCGCAATCCCTTCGCCCCAGGTGCCGGCAACCAGCCGCCCGAGCTTGCCGGGCGCGACGATCTGATCGAGCGGGCGGAAATTGCACTCGACCGCATTGCCGCCGGCCGACAGGCGCGCAGCTTCATTTTCCACGGCCTGCGCGGTTCCGGGAAAACGGTGTTGCTGGGCAAGATTCGCGCCGAAGCGGAAGGGCGGGGTTTGCAGGCGGTGCGGATAGAGGCGCCGGAAGATCGCTCGCTGCCCGCCATTCTGGCGGCTCCACTGCGCGCCTGCCTGCTGAAGCTCGACCGGATGGAATCGGCGAAATCCGGCGCCAGAAAGGCGCTTGGCGCACTGGCAAGCTTTGCCAAGCTGAAGCTGAAATACTCCGACATCGAGGTGAGTCTGGATTTCGAACCGGAGCAGGGCGTGGCGGATTCGGGCGATCTTTCCGTCGATCTGGCCGAACTGCTGCTGGCCATCGGCGCGGCGGCGAAAGAGCGCGACACGGCGGTCGTGCTGTTTCTCGATGAGCTGCAATATGTTCGCGAAGCGGAAATGGGCGCGCTGATTGCAGCGCTGCATGCAGTGGCGCAAGCCGGTCTGCCGGTCACGATGATGGGCGCCGGTCTGCCACAGCTGCTGGGGCAGATGGGGCGGGCGAAAAGCTATTCCGAGCGATTGTTCGAATATGTGCAGGTCAGCCGGCTCGACGCCGGGGCGGCGTGGAACGCAATTGTGCTGCCGATCGAGCGGGAGGAGGAGACCATCGAGGCGGCGGCAACCCGCGCGATCATCGAAGCGACGCAGGGCTATCCCTATTTTCTGCAGGAGTGGGGCAAGCATGCCTGGGATCTGGCCTTCTGCTCGCCGATCACCTTTCGCGACGTGGAAAATGCCAGCATCACGGCGCTTGCCGAGCTGGACGCCAGCTTTTTTCGCGTGCGCTTCGACAGGCTGACGCCGACCGAAAAGCGCTATGTCCGCGCCATGGCGGAGCTGGGGCCGGGGCCGCACCGATCGGGCGACATATCGGAGATTCTGGGCAAGCAGGTGAACCAGCTGGCCCCCATCCGCAACAGCCTGATCAAGAAGGGCATGCTTTATTCCCCGGCGCACGGCGACACGGCGTTCACCGTGCCGATGTTCGACGAGTTCATGAAGCGGATCATGCCCGAACTGTAGGGCAAGTCGCTGCAAGCAAGATCGTCGCCAACGCGAAAGCTCGGACCTCCCGAGCCGCCGGCAGAACGACGCCGGGACGTGCCGATGCCGATCCCGGCGAAGGCTGAGGTCGCTGGCATGACGAACCTTGGTCTGCTTGAATTTGCCAGCCGCTACGGTGCCGCAACCGAGAACCGCAGCGCCTGTATCTGTGGTGTCGGCGTTGGCGCGAGCAGCAGCGTGCCCGTGATGCGGCCGCTTTCGCACCGCCAGCTGAAATTGCCCGATTGCGCGCCGGTCGGCCGCACCGGCGCATCGGTGGCGCAGGCGCCGGCTTCGCCTTTCAGGCGGGCAAGCTCGGCCGCCCAGTTGTCCGCAGACCGGTCCATGGTGAAGTTGATGGCCAGGAAACGCGTCTCGGCCTGCAGCTGCCCGGCGGAGTATATCCGGCCGGCGGCGCTGTAGGCTTCCGCCAGCCCGGCACTGATCGAAATTGTCGCGGGTTTCAGCGCGCCGGCCTTGTGCAGTGCGAGTGCTGCGTCCCAGACCGCGCCTGTGGCGGGCGCATAAGTGCGGTTGGCGAAGGCGAAGATGCCGATGCCGGCATCGGGCAGCAGCAGCAGGTGCGAGCCATAGCCAGGATAGCCGCCGCCGTGGAACAGCGTGAAGCCGAGATCGCAATCCTGCCCGGAAATCATGCCGCCGCCATAGGTTGCGGCCAGCCGGCACGCGGTTGCGCCGGTCTTGCCGGGGCGAATGCGGCTTTGCGCAAAGCCGTTGCCGCGCGCCAGATCGCGCACTGTCGAGCGTTTCAGCGGACCGGTGAAAGCCTTGCCTTCGCCGCCCGCCGGCCAGGCGGACAGCAGCCATGCGACATAGCGGGCATAGTCGTTGGCGGATGTCTGCAAGCCGCCCATCGCGCCGAATGCGCCTGGCCCCATGTCCGGCTCGCGGGCCCATCGGCCATTTTCCCAGCGATAGCCGAGCGCACGCCGGGCCTGCGGGGCGGTGAACACATCGAAGCCGCTGGAGACCATGCCCAGTGGTTGCAGCAGCGTCGCGTCGATGGTTTCCGCATAGTTGCGCCCCGACACATTGGTGACGATGCGCCCGAGCATTGCGTAGCCCAGGTTGGAATATTCGAAAGCGCTTGCCGTTGGGCGGGTGAACGGCACGCCGGCGGCGAGCAGCCTGCTGAACTCGGCCTCCGGCATCGGGGTCTGCCGGTCGCCCCACGGGTCGTCTGTCACGAAGCCGGCGGTGTGGTGCAGCAGATCGTGCACCTTCACCGGCCCGCTGTCAGGCGAAGCGGCTGCCCAGTTGCGCAGCTCCGGCAGATGGGCCGCCGCCGGCGAATCGAGGCTGACCAGCCCTTTGTCACGCAGATCGAGAATGGCCAGTGCGGTGAACGCCTTCGTCATGGACGCTATGCGGAACAACGTGTCGGGCGTGACCGGCGTGCGGCTTTGCAGATCCTGCACGCCAAACGCCTGCACATGCACCAGCCGGCCGCCTGCGACGATACCGTAGACCAGCCCCGGAACCCGTGCATCCAGCTGGAAATCGGCGAACTGCCGGTCGATCTCGGGCAGCGCGCGGGCGATCTCGGGCGGCACGGCTGGCTGGGCTGCCGATGGCGCTACAAGGCAGGCCAGTGTCGCCACCACAGCGGCGCGCATGGTAGCAAGGAGCATGGCTTCGGCTTTCTCAACTTGGCGGCCGCTCGGCCGTGGTCTGGTCGCGACGCTTTGACGCTGCCGCGGTGGCCCGGTCAAGATTGCACGCCCATCATCGGACTGCGGGCATAGCTGGACTGGACGCACAGGAAACGGCGATTTCGGCAATATTGTATGAGTTTTTGACAAAATATCGTCATAAACTTGCGATAAATCGAAGAAAATTGTTGCATAAGAAGAAATGCGCTGCCACCTGCGCTGCTCAGTGAAATCGCCGGATTTCCCTGCCGTGGCAAGCGTGCAAACCTGTTAAAATGGCGATCACCGGCGGAGTTGGAGAGCAGATGGACGTGTTGACCGACCTTGCGCCCAAAGTGCCGGAAACGGCTGCCGCGCCGCGCATGGTGCCCCGCAGCAACCCGGTCCGCACACGCGCCGATTGGGATGCGATGCGGGCGGCCTGCATTGCCGATCCGGGCGGGTTTCATGGCAGCATCGCGAAGGCAATTCTGCATTGGCTGGTGCCGGTCGGCGGGCGGGCTGCCTGGATGTCCTTCGATGAAGCCAGCCAGCAATGGCATGGTTTCGACACGATTACCGCTGAACCTGTTGCCGCCGATTTCGGCGCGGACTTCGAGCCGTGGGCGCGCGCCTTCAATGCCGATGATGCGCCGCACTGGAAATGGTTCGAAGGCGGGCTGACCAATGCTGCCTTCAACGAAGTGGATCGGCATGTGTTGGCCGGGCACGGCGCCGAGGCCGCCTTCATCTTCGAAGGTGACCGCTGGGACATGAGCCTGGACGGCGGCCGCGGCGGGCCGGTGGATTGCTATCCCATTTCGCGGCGCGAGCTGCTGAAGGAATCGGCGAAATGCGCGGTTGCGCTGACGGCGCTCGGGCTGCAGACCGGCGACCGCATAGCGCTGAACATGCCGAACATTCCGGAACAGATTTTCTGGACGCAAGCGGCCAAGCGGCTCGGCATTCTCTACACCCCGGTGTTTGGCGGCTTTTCCGACAAGACGCTGTCTGACCGCATTCACGACGCCGGCGCGCGCGTGGTGATCACCGCCGATGGCGGCTATCGCAACGCCCAGATCATCCCATTCAAGACTGCGTACACCGATCCGGCGCTGGACAATTACGTGCCGGTCGCGGTTGCCCGCAAGGTGGTGGCGGAGCGGCTGGAAGGACTTGGGCTTGACGCTGAAACCCGCACTGCGATCGACACCACCATCACCGAAACGCTCGCCGGCGAGGTTACGGTCGAGCGCTCCGATGTGATGCGCGGCGTTGGCCGCGCGCTGGGCGAACTTGGCCGCGCGGGGCTTTCCGGCGCTGACGCTGCACGCATCCGCATTGCCGCCGCTGAAGCGCTGGTTTCCACGCCGCCGCGCGTGGAGGCAGTGATTGTGGCGCGCCATGCGGCGCAACCCGATCTTGTCTGGCGCGACCGCGACCGCTGGAGCGACACGCTGACCGATGCAGCGCTGCAGACCATCCTGCAGGCCGCCGGGCTGCCAGACGAAGCCGCGCTCGACGCGCTGCCGGATCGGCAGTTCGTCCGCGCCATATGGGCCGCCGCGCCGGTCAATCCGGTCGATGCGGAATTTCCGCTTTTTTTTATCTATACGTCCGGCTCCACCGGCAAGCCCAAGGGCCTCGTCCACGTGCATGGCGGCTATGTCGCCGGCATTGCGCACACGATGAAGGTCGCCTTCGGCGCCGCGCCGGGCGATGTCATGTTTGTGGTTGCCGATCCGGGCTGGATCACCGGTCAGAGCTACATGATTTCCGCCGCGCTCACCTCGCGGGTGTCGATCATATTGGGCGAGGGCGCGCCCACCTTCCCGCACGCCGGCCGCTTCTCCTCGATGATCGAGCGGCACGGCGTGACCATCTTCAAGGCGGGCGTCACCTTCCTGAAGGCGATCATGGCCGATCCGCAGAATCTGCGCGACCTGCGGGCCTATGACATGGGTTCGCTGCGCGTCGCGACCTTCTGCGCCGAGCCGACCTCGCCCTCCGTGCAGGCGTTCGGGATGGCCGAAATCACGCCGTGGTACATCAACAGCTATTGGGCGACCGAGCATGGCGGCATCGTCTGGACGCATTTTTATGGCAACCCGGATTTCGCACTGCGGGCCGACGCACACACCTATCCGCTGCCGTGGATCGTCGGCGATGTGCGGGTGGAGGATGCCCAAGGGCAGGGCGGCAAGGCGCTTTTCGCGCGCAGCTCCGAAGGCGGCGTGCCGTGGCGTGAAGCCGAGCAGGGCGAGAAGGGCGAAATCGTCGTTGCTGCACCCTATCCCTATCTGGCGCGCACCGTTTGGGATGGCGCCAGTTTCAAGGTCGAAAATGGCGCTGTGATCCCCGGCTGGAAAGGCGATGCAGCCCGTTGGCGCGACGGCTACTGGACGCGCTGGAAGGGCCAGTGGGCCTACACACAAGGCGATTTCGCGGTGGTGCACCCGGATGGCAGCTTCTCGCTGCATGGACGCTCCGACGATGTGATCAACGTATCGGGCCACCGCATGGGCACCGAGGAAATCGAGGGCGCCATCCTGCGCGACAAGGCGCTGCTGCCCGATTCGCCGGTCGGCAATGTTCTCGTCGTTGGCGCGCCGCACCGCGAGAAGGGGCTGACGCCGCTCGCCTTCGTGGTGCCGAGCGCCGGGCAG
>JBBRKH010000006.1:0-17168 GCA_038217965.1 Sphingomonadales bacterium
CGCTGCCAGGCGCCTGGCGGCGGCCGCACCGCGCCTGGAGGGCATAGATGTGTTCGGCCCGGCGCCAGCACCGCTCGCAATGCTGCGCGGGCGCCATCGGCATCGCCTGCTGGTGCACGCAAAACGCTCTGCTCCGTTGCAGAGCTATGTGCGCAACTGGCTGGAACCGCTGCACTTTCCAACCAGCGTACGGATCACCGTGGATGTCGATCCGCAGAGCTTCGTCTGATTGCAGTCGTCACACCGGAAGGCGATCCAGCTCGGCCGTCACCAGCGGCAGCAGCCCCTTGACCATCACCCCGACGCCGCCCTTGTTCGGGTGCATGCCGTCGGCTAGCAGATAGGCGCGGTTGGCGGTAACGCCAGCCGTGAAAAAGGGATACAGTTTCGCATCGTGCGCTTTTGCAACGGCGGGGAAAACCGCATTGTATTCGCGGGCATAGGCCTGCCCCATGTTCGGCGCCGAAAGCATGCCGGCAATGATCACCGGCACCCCCTGCCGGCGCAGCTCGCCGACGATTGCATCGAGGTTGCGCCGCGTATCCGCCACCTTCTGCCCGCGCAGCATGTCGTTGGCGCCCAAAGCGACGATGGCGAGATCGGGCTTGGCTTTCAGCCCCTTCAGGACCCATTGCAGCCGTGCCCGCCCGGAAGATGTGGTGTCGCCCGAAACGCCGGCATTGTGCACCCTCACAGCCTTGCCGGACTTGCGCAGCGCTGCCTGCAATTGCGCCGGAAAACTGTCCGACGGCGGAAGCTGATAACCGGCCGTCAGGCTGTCGCCGAACGCCAGCACCAGCCGTTCCTTCGCAGCCGCTGGCGCGGCCGCCAGCACCAGCGATGCAAGCGCTAGCTGGAAAAGCCTGAAAACCGCGCCATATTGCACCGCAGAAACCTTCAGCACCGGACAAAATCCTTCATGCAAACAAGCGATATGGTCATCGATGCCCGCAATGTCACCCTCTCGCTCGGCGAGGGGCCGGCCCGAGTCGCCATCCTGCGCGGCGTCGATCTGCTGGTTACCAAGGGTGAAAGGCTTGCTATCCTCGGGCCTTCGGGCAGCGGCAAGTCGTCGCTCATGGCGGTGTTGTCGGGTCTTGAATCGGTCACTTCCGGAGACATTCGGGTTGCCGGGCAAAGCCTTGTCGGCCTGTCCGAAGACGGGCTTGCCGAAGCGCGGCGCGGCCGCATCGGCATCGTGCTGCAGGCGTTTCACCTGATCCCCACCATGACCGCGCTGGAAAATGTCGCCATCCCGCTGGAGCTGGCCGGGCATGCCGAAGCGTTCACCGAAGCGCGCGCCGGCCTGGAGGCCGTGGGGCTGGGCGCCCGCTGCAGCCACTATCCCACCCAGCTTTCCGGCGGCGAACAGCAGCGCGTGGCGCTGGCGCGGGCGCTGGCCTGTCGCCCTGCCTTGCTGTTTGCCGATGAGCCGACGGGCAATCTGGATGCCAGCACCGGCGAGACCATCATCAATCTGCTGTTCGAACGTCTCGACGAAACCGGCGCGACGCTGGTGCTCATCACCCACGACCAGGAACTTGCAGCGCGCTGTTCCCGCACCATCCGCATGAAGGATGGGCTGGTGATCAGCGACACGCTGGCCGCTGCGGATCTGATCGCTGCACAATGAACATTTCGCTCCCCATTCCGGCAACGTCGGTGCAACCTCTGGGCAATGCGCAGATGTGGCGGCTGGCCGCAGCGCTGGCGCTGCGCGAAGTGCGCGGGGGTGTGGGTGCGCTCAGGCTGCTGTTCGTGTGTCTGCTGCTCGGCGTGCTGGCGCTGGCCGGGGTGGGCACGCTGGCAACGGCGCTGGAGAAGGGACTGACCGATCAGGGCCAGATGATATTGGGCGGCGATGTCGAAGCGCGGCTGACCCAGCGCTTCCCGACCGCCGCCGAACAGAGGGCGTTCGCAGCGCTCGGTGAGGTTTCGCAGTCGCTGCGCATGCGCGCTATGGTGCGCGGCGAAAGCGGTGCGGCAAAAGACCGGCAATTGCTCGCCGAACTGAAAGCGGTGGACGGTCTCTGGCCGCTCTACGGTCAGGCGGGGTTGCGCGGCGCGCCGGGCAATGCTGCCGTGCAGTCGGCGCTTGCCGATGGCGCGGTCATCGGCGCGGCGCTCGCCGACCAGCTCGGGCTGCGGGTGGGCGACCTGATCGGGCTTGGCGAAACAAGCCTGCGCGTGACCGGTATCCTCGCGGCCGAGCCGGACCGGGCGGGCGAAGGCTTCACGCTCGGGCCCACCTTGCTGATCGCTACCGATCGCCTGCAGGCGACCGGCCTGGTGCAGCCGGGCAGCCTGTTCCGCAGCCACAGCCGTATCCGGCTTCCAGCGACTGCCGACCCGGTGGCCGCGGTCGACAGCCTGGAACGCCAATTTCCCGATGCCGGCTGGCGGTTGGCCGATCGCCGCGACGGCGCTCCGGGCGTGCGGCGCTTCGTGGAGCGATTGGCGCAATTCCTGACGCTTGTCAGCCTGACCGCGCTGGCCGTTGCCGGCGTCGGCGTGGGCAACGGCGTATCCAGCTATCTCGATCGCAAATCCGGCACGATTGCCACGCTGAAAGCGCTTGGAGCGCCGTCGCGGCTGATCATGCTTGCCTATCTGCTGCTCATCGCCGGCGTCGCGCTTTGTGCCGCCGCTGTCGGCTCGGCCATAGGTGCGATGGTGCCCTGGTTGGTCGTGCAGGTTGCCGGCGATGCACTGCCGGTGCCGCCGGCGCTCGGTTTCCATGCGGCACCGATGCTGGCGGCGATCGGCTTCGGCCTGCTGGTGGCGCTGGCGTTTGCCGTGCCGCCGCTCGCGCGGGCCGGCGCGCTGCCGGCGCAGCGGATTTTCCGCGGCGGTATCGAACGCTGGCCCTGGCCCTCCCGGCGCGCGCTGGGTGTGGCGGTTGGCGCTGGTCTGCTGGTGTGTGCGCTTGCCGTGTGGCAGGCGGCCGAGCCGCTGTTCGCGCTCGGGTTTCTGGCGGGGGCTGCGGTGCTGCTCGCCTTGCTCACCTTGCTCGGCACGGCCATTCAGCGTGCGGCCGCTGCGGCACCCCGCCCGAAACGGGTGCTGCCGCGCATGGCGCTGGCCAATCTGCACCGACCGGGCGCCATGACCCGCCAGCTGGTGGTGGCGCTCGGGCTCGGACTTTCGCTGTTCGCATGCCTCGCATTCATCGAAACCAGCTTCAGTGCCGAGCTGCGCAAAACCGTGCCGGACAAGGCACCGACCTTCTTCCTGCTCGATCTGCCGAAGGAGGATGAAGTGGCATTCCGTGCCCTGCTGGCGCCCGGAACCGAAGTTTCCATGGTGCCCAGCCTGCGCGGTCCGTTGACTGCGGTGAACGGGACGCCGGTCAGCGAGCTGAAAAACATCCCCGAGGGAAGCTGGGTGCTGCGCGGCGATCGCGGTATCACCTGGGCCAGCGAATTTCCGCCCGGCAACCGGCTTGTCGCTGGCCGGTGGTGGCCGAAGGATTATGCCGGTCCGCCGCTGGTTTCGATGGATGCCGAACAGGCCGGACTGCTCGGGCTGACGGTGGGCGACACTGTCACCGTTTCCGTGCTCGGCGTCGAAGTGACTGCCACCATTGCCTCGCTGCGGCAAATCGACTGGGACTCGCTCGGCTTCAATTTCGTGCTGATCTTCGATCCGGCGAGCCTGCGCGATGCACCTTTCACCTGGATGTCCACAGTATCGCCGCCGGAAGCGGCCGAAGCGGCGTTCACCGGCAAGGTCTCGCGGGCCTTTCCCACGGTGTCTGTCGTGAAGGTCGATGATGTCATCGGCCAGGTCGGCGCCTTGCTCACGCAGATGGGAACCGCTGTGCGCGCGGCCGCAAGTGTCGCCATTCTCGCCGGCATCGCAGTGCTGGTTGGCGCCCTTGCTGCGCAGGCGCGGGCGCGCATCTACGATGGCGTCATCCTGAAGACGCTGGGCGCCACCCGCCGCCAGCTGCTCGGCGCCGCAGCCATGGAATATGCCGCTCTGGGCAGCATCGTCGCGCTGATCGCCCTTTTGCTCGGCGGTGTGGTGGCCTGGGTAACCGTCACCAAGGTGCTCGATCTCGGCTGGAATCCGGACTGGAGCGTTGCCGCCATCACCGTGGCCGCCGGCGGCACGGTCACGTTGGCCCTCGGGCTGTTGGGCGCCTGGCGCGCACTGGGCGAAAAGGTCGCGACCGTTCTCCGCGAAGCATGAGTTTGTTTCAGCGCTGCAAGATTCGGTGCGCCAGCGCTTGAAAATCGCAGCGGGATGGGCGATATTCGCCAGCAAGCCGGACTGTCCGGCGATATGGAGATGAACATGGTGAACGAGGTGAATCCGAAGTTCGGACGGGGCGCAGCCGCCATCGGCCGCACCGGCACCGAGGCTGTGACCTATGATGCCGGGCTGCGTGCCTACATGCTGTCGGTTTACAACTACATGATGTCCGCCGTGCTGCTCACCGGTCTGGTGGCGATGGGCATGGCATACACGGGCGCGGTCGATGCGCTGTTCAATGTCACGCCTTCGGGCACGCTGGGGAGCCCGTCGCTGCTCGGCTGGCTGGTGATGTTTGCGCCGCTCGGCATGGTGCTGTTCCTGGGCTTTCGCATCAACAGGATGTCGGAATCCGCAGCGCAGGCGACCTTCTGGGCGTTTGCGATCGTGATGGGCATTTCCATGTCCACCATTTTCCTGCGCTATACCAACACCTCGATTGCCACGACCTTCTTTGCAACGTCGGCGGCATTTGCCGGGCTCAGCCTCTACGGCTACACAACCAAGAAGGATCTGTCGGGGCTTGGAACGTTTCTGATCATGGGTCTCGTCGGCATCCTGGTTGCCATGCTGCTGAACCTGTTCCTGCAATCGGGCACGCTGGCGCTGGTGATTTCGATCGCCGGGGTGCTGATATTCGCTGGCCTTACCGCCTATGACACGCAGAAGATCAAGCAGGCCTATGATTATATCTCCGGCACCGAAATGGTGGGCAAGGCTGCCATCATGGGTGCGTTGACGCTGTATCTCGATTTCATCAACATGTTCTCCTTCCTGCTCAGCTTTCTCGGGCAGCGCGAATAGCCTTGGCAACACGGAGCAGGATGCTTCGCCAGATGTCCGGCCCGGCGGGAAACCGCCGGGCCTTTTCTTTTTTGCGGCCAACGGCCATTCAGGGCAGCATCAGGCCCGGCGAACGAAGGATGCAGCATGGCAGATATCTATCGGCACAAGGCGCTCACGCTCGAGGGCCGCGAAGTCGCCCTCGAGGATTATCGCGGTCAGGTGCTGCTGATTGTCAACACCGCCTCCAAATGCGGCTTCACCCCGCAATACACTGGCCTGGAATCGCTCTATGGCCGCTTCCACGATCGCGGATTCTCCATCCTCGGCTTCCCCTGCAACCAGTTCGGCCGGCAGGAACCGGGCGACGCGGCGGAAATCGCGAAGTTCTGCTCGTTCACCTATGCCGTCACCTTTCCGATGTTTGCCAAGGTTGAAGTCAACGGCGACAATGCCCATCCGCTGTACGAGCAACTCAAGACCGAGGCGCCGGGACTGCTCGGCTCCAAGGCGATCAAGTGGAACTTCACCAAATTCCTGGTGAACCGAGCGGGCGTGCCGGTCGAACGCTTCGCCCCGACCGTGAAGCCGGAAGATCTGACCGCGAAGATCATGAAACTGCTCTGATGGCGCTGGTGATTGCAGTGGATGGCCCGGCGGCGTCGGGCAAGGGGACGATTGCCCGGGCGCTGGCGAGGCATTTCGGCGTGCCGCACCTGGACACCGGGGCGCTCTACCGGGCCGTTGCACTGGCTGCGTTGCGCAGCGGTGTCTCGCTTGACGACGAGGTGCGTCTGGGCAAGCTCGCCGAAACTGTGGACAGCCTGCTGCTGGCCGATCCGGCTCTGCGCGATGGCACGACCGCCTCTGCCGCATCGAGGGTATCGGCGCTGCACGCCGTGCGGGAATCCCTGCTTGCCTATCAGCAGGAGTTTGCCGCACAACCGGGTGGCGCCGTGCTCGATGGGCGCGACATCGGCACGGTCATTGCGCCGCAAGCGCCGGCGAAACTGTTCGTTACCGCCGATCCGCACATCCGGGCCCGCCGGCGTTTCCTGGAGCTCGGCGCCGGCGGCCAGAAGCTGACCGAGGCGGGCATTCTGGGTGACATCCTTGCGCGCGACGCGCGGGACAGCGGGCGGCTGGAAGCGCCTTTGCGGCAGGCCGACGACGCCGACTTGCTCGACACCAGCGAATTGGATATAGGGGCGGCCGTTCAGCGTGCCGTGGACCTTGTGTCGAGGCGGGTGAACCGGACCCTTTGAGGCCGCATCGGCAGGGCATTTCCCTCCCCCTGCGTCCAATTGCAATGGCCGGTTTCCCGTGATTTTCACGAAAGCGATGCGCCGGGCGATCTTTTGCAACCCCCGCAAGACCGTCGGAGACAACCGGCTGGCCTGCACATGCACACGTAAGGAACTCCATGGCGTCCACTGCAATGCCCACCCGCGATGATTTCGCGGCCATGCTCGACCAATCGCTCGGCGAAAACCAGAGCTTCGAAGGTCGGGTTGTCACGGGCAGAGTGACAGCGATCGAAAATGATCTCGTTGTCATCGACGTCGGCCTCAAGTCCGAAGGCCGTATCCCGCTCAGAGAATTCACGCCGCCCGGCCAGCCGCCGCAAGTCGCCGTCGGAGACGATGTCGAAGTCTACGTCGACCGGGTCGAGAATGCCTTCGGCGAGGCCATGCTCAGCCGTGACCGCGCCCGCCGCGAAGCCGCGTGGGACAAGCTGGAAACCCAGTTCAACGCCGGTGAACGCGTTGAAGGCACCATCTTCGGCCGCGTCAAGGGCGGCTTCACAGTCGATCTCGGCGGCGCCGTCGCCTTCCTGCCCGGCAGCCAGGTCGATATCCGCCCTGTTCGCGATGTCGGCCCGCTGATGGGGCTGGCGCAACCCTTCCAGTTGCTCAAGATGGACCGCAAGCGCGGCAACATCGTCGTCTCGCGCCGCTCCATCCTGGAGGAGACCCGCGCCGAAGCCCGCACCGGCCTCATCCAGAGCCTTGCAGAGGGCCAGGTCATCGACGGCATCGTCAAGAACATCACCGATTACGGCGCCTTCGTCGATCTCGGCGGCATCGATGGCCTGCTGCATGTCACCGACATGAGCTACAAGCGCGTTGGCCATCCGAGCGAAGTGATCGCCATCGGCGACACCGTGAAGGTGCAGATCGTCCGCATCAACCGCGAGACGCAGCGCATCTCGCTCGGCATGAAGCAGCTGGAAATCGATCCGTGGGAAGGCGCCGAGGCCAAGTATCCGGTCGACGCCAAGCTGAAGGGTCGTGTCACCAACATCACCGAATATGGCGCGTTCATCGAGCTGGAGCCGGGCATCGAGAGCCTCGTCCACGTCTCCGAAATGTCGTGGGTGAAGAAGAATGTCCATCCGGGCAAGATCGTCTCCACTTCGCAGGAAGTCGAAGTCATCGTGCTCGAAGTGGATGGCGACAAGCGGCGCATTTCGCTTGGCCTGAAGCAGGCGCAGCGCAATCCCTGGGAAGTGTTCGCCGAAGATCATCCCGTCGGCAGCATTGTCGAAGGCGAAGTCAAGAACTCGACCGAATTCGGCCTGTTCATCGGGCTTGCCGGCGATGTGGACGGCATGGTGCACATGTCGGACATCGCCTGGGGCGCCACCGGCGAATCCGCGCTGCAACTGCACCACAAGGGCGAAGCGGTGCGCGCACAGGTGCTGGAAGTCGATGTGGAGCGCGAGCGCATCTCGCTCGGCATCAAGCAGGTTTCCGGCGAAGGCACAACGACGGCAACCGCCGGCGACAAGCCGGCGCCGACCACCGGCGGTTTCGAATTTCGCAAGAACGAGATCGTCACCTGCATCGTCCGCGAAGCGCGTGATGGCGGCCTCGAAGTGCAGATCGGCGAAGAAGGCGCCACGGCGTTCATCAAGCGCTCCGATCTCAGCCGTGACCGCGAAGACCAGCGCCCGGAACGCTTCCAGATCGGCCAGAAGGTCGATGCCATGGTCATCGGGTTCGAGCGCGGCAAGAAACCGATGCTCAGCATCAAGGCGATGCAGATCGCCGAAGAGAAGCAGCAGGTCGCGCAATATGGCTCCTCGGATTCGGGCGCCTCGCTCGGCGATATCCTGGGTGCGGCGCTGAACAAGGCATCCAAAGACAGCTGATCTGCGGTGAACAGACAAGGAAAAGGGGCGCAGCAGCAAAGCTGATGTGCCCTTTTTCCTTTGCCGTGCAGGGCTTGACCGGGGCTTCGTCAAAGAGTCATACTGCGAACCGGGGCTATGGTGAAAACAGTCTTTGGGGGATGCGTGATGATCCGGTCGGAACTTGTGCAGAAAGTGGCGGACGCCAATCCGCATCTTGGCCAGCGCGACGCCGAGCGCATTGTGGCAAGCATATTGGATGCAATCACCGCCCGCCTCGCAGAAGGCGGCAGGGTGGAATTGCGGGGCTTTGGTGCCTTTTCCACGCGCACCCGCACAGCCCGCACCGGTCGCAACCCGCGCACCGGCGAAGCCGTGCCGGTGGACGCCAAGCGCGTGCCCCATTTCAAGCCCGGCAAGGAGCTGCGAGAGCGGCTGAACATGGACTGAGGCAGGGCCTTGGGCAAACGCGCCTCGTGGACGTGGCGGAACCGGTAGACGCAGCGGACTTAAAATCCGCTTCTGGCATCAGAGTGCGGGTTCAAGTCCCGCCGTCCGCACCAGGCTGCCCGTGCTGGAACCTTCGCCACATTGGCTCGTTTCCTATGCTGCACAGCCAGCGAAAGGGCACGACATGCAAAATACTCTTCTGATACCGACACTCGCCGCGATTGCGTTGCTTGCCGCCTGTGGGCAAGGACCGGCCGAAAAGGCGGGCGAAGCGCAGGACGAAAGGGTCGAAGCCGCGACCGGAACAGACTATATGGGCGATGGACCGCGCGAGGAAGCTGGCGAAGCGCGTGATGCGAACACCAATGCCGTATCGACCCAAGATCGCGCCGATGCACAGGCCGACGCCACGCGCGCAGCCGGCGAAGTGAAGGCCGACCGCATGGAAAATCAGGCTGATGCCGTTCGCGACAAGGCCGAAGCCACGGCCGATGCCACAGAAGAAAAAGCCAACCGATAAAGGCTGCCCACTCGAAATGCCGGCAGGTTCAGAAGCCTGCCGGCATTTACATGTTTTGTGGCTTGGAAGCATGGGTGCCAGCGGCTAGGGGGCTGCGATGGATTTTTCTTTCATGACTGAACCGGGTGCCTGGCAGGCGCTCGGCACTGTGGTCATGATCGATCTGGTGCTGGCTGGCGACAACGCTATCGTCATCGGCGCGCTGGCAGCCGGCCTGCCGCCGGCCGAGCGGAAAAAGGTCATTGCCCTTGGGATGGTCTTTGCGCTCGTCATGCGCATCGCTTTTGCCCTTGTTGTCACCCAGTTGCTGGATGTTGTCGGTATCCGCCTTGCCGGTGGCCTGCTGTTGTTGTGGGTATGCTGGAAAATGTATCGCGAGCTGCGTCCGGATACCAAGCTGGTCCTCGACGACGGCACCGTGGTGCATGACGCGCCGCCTTCGGCGAAGACCTTCTGGGGCGCCGCCTGGGCTGTGGCAATCGCCGATCTCTCCATGAGTTTGGACAATGTTCTGGCAGTTGCCGGCGCATCGAAGGAGCATGTCGAAATCATGGTCATCGGCCTGGTGCTGTCGGTTGCGCTGATGGGTGTGGCTGCCAACTATGTTGCACGCCTCATCGAGCGCTATCACTGGATAGGCTGGATCGGCCTGGCGCTCATTCTCTATGTTGCACTGGACATGATCATCGGCGGCGGCAGCGATGTCGTCCCGCTGCTGCCATTCTCCAGCTGAGCAGCGGGAAGTGGTGGATAGCGGCAAGGCAGCTTTCAGTTGGAATAGTGACGGAGCGGACAGGCCGGTCTTGAATTCCTGAGCATTATCCTGGCTCGCCTCTGTAAGTTCCGAAGGTCCAAATATGCCCCTCGATGTCCCGGCAGGTAAACTCGCGCGATCCATAAGCCGTATCATAAGGCTCTGTGATGATGGTGGCACCGGCTGAGCGTGCCTGCTCACAAAGCACATCCAGATCGTCGCTGACGGCAACGCAAACGCACTGGTTTGTTCCGTTCAGCACCAACGGGCTATGCATCCCGTATTTGTCATCAGCGTGATCTGGCCCGAGAAACAGCAGATCGTCACCCCTTCGAAGCTGCGCATGGACAACCTGCCCGGCCTCTTCGGCGACAAAGTGGCGCTCGAAGCCTAGCGCTGCGCAAAGCCAATCGACCGCCACTGCGGGGTCCCGATATCGAAGTGTGGGAAACAACTTGTCGGGAACCGCGGGCATCTGCAACTCCTTGCACTTCAGTCCCAGCGTCCGGGAAAAATCGAACAGGATTTCTACTGTCCAAACTTTCCCGTTCTCTCGTTACCGGGCAAACAATCGGGCGGCAGTCACACAACTCGCCACCGTCTCAAGTCTGCTATAAGCCAAACCTACCAAAATGTGTAGCGGCCGCAACCGGGTCGAAAGCGGAACGGCAGCTCTTCCGCTTGAAAGCGGTAGAACCGCGTGCGGCTACCAAATGTCAGGTTTTCCCCACTAGTTCGCCGCCGCCAGTGCCCTTTCTGCGATCTGCGCGGCTGCTGTCTGCGGCGCTGCGCGAACCACCATCGCCCAGACCTGCCTGGCAGTCGCCAGATCGCCGGCTGCCGCTGCAACATTGGCCTGCTCCAGCATCACGTCGGGATCGGCCGGCGCCAGAGCCGACGCCCGGGCGATATCGGCGGCAGCCCGCGCCTTGTTTCCCTCGCGCCGCGCGAGTGCTGCCGAAAGCGCCAGTGCAAGCGGATCATCCGGGGTGAGCGCCAGCGCCTTGTCCAGATCGGTGCGCGCGCCGGCCATATCGCCCAATTCGGTGCTGGCACGGGCACGATCGACATGCAAAGCTGCGGTGCGCATAGGCGAATAGGCTCCTGCCTGCGCAATCGCGGTCGTGAAATGCGTCTTCGCTGCCTTGCTGTCGCCTGCCAGAAAGGCCGCATTGCCGGCCTGGCCCCAGAAATCGGCAGCAAAGGGCGAGCGCGCGGCCTCGGCCGCAGTCGCCGCCTGAACCAGAGTGGCAGCCGCTTCGGAAAACCGTTCCTGGTGCAATTGCGCCAGCGCCTGGCAGTGCCGCGCCGGCAAGCCGCCGCCTTCGGCGCGCCACTGCACCGCGAATTGCTCGGCCTTTGCCGCGTCTGCTGGAATGGCGTTCACACAGCCTTCGTAGCGCCACTTGTCCAGCGTCGAATCCGGGGTCCGGGCAAGCGATGCGGACGCCGCGAACACGGCAAAAAAGGCAAGTGCGGTCTTCATGACGCAAGCAATCCTTCCAGCGTATGGAAAAGCAGATCGAGATCGGCGGGCGAAGAAAGCCGGTGATCGCCGGATTTGACGAGGATGGTCTGAACATCGGCCGAACGCAATCGGGCGGCCAGCCGCAGCGAAATGTCGAACGGCACATCGGCATCCCGCTGCCCGTGCAGCAGCCGCACCGGGCAATCGATGCCGATCTCCGCATCCAACACGCACGCGCCTTGCGCATCCTCCAGCAAGGCGCGGCAATACAGATAAGGCTCCGGCCCATAAGCAGAAGCGCGACTCACCGAGCCGCTTTCCAGCAGCCTTGCGATATCCCCTGCATCAAGCTGCAAACCCCAGCGGGTGAAATCCGGCGCTGCCGCTATCCCGACCAGCGCCTGCACCCGCTGGCCGAGCGCGAGCGCCACATGCAGCATGATCCAGCCGCCCATGGACGAGCCGATCAGGATCAGCGGCCCCGGCGCCACCGCCGCGATGACTGCGACGGCGTCGCCGGCCCAGCGGCGGATGCTGCCATCCTCGAAGCGCCCGCCAGATTGCCCGCAGCCGCTATAATCCAGCCGCAGCGATGCCCGGCCGGTGCGCGTGGCAAAAGCCTCCAGGGCCAGCCCCTTGGTGCCTTGCATGTCCGACATGTAGCCGGGCAGAAACACCAGGGTCGGACCGCTGCCCGGGACGTGCGAGCAGGCGAGCTGCACCCCGTCGCCCCGGTCGATATGTTTCAGTTCGGCCATAGCTGGCGACATAGCGCAGGCGTCGGGGTTCAGAAAGCGTGTCCGGTGCCTCGGCTCTCCGCTTCTTTGCCTTTCGTGTGGCGAACATCCTGCTCTAAGGGCAAGCCATGCTCCGTTCTCCTGCCGACATTCTCCACAGCGTTTTCGGATTTCCGGCCTTCCGCGGCATCCAGGAAGCGGTGGTGGAAGACGTTTGCAGCGGCCGCGACGTGGTGCTCATCATGCCGACAGGGGCCGGCAAATCGATCTGCTACCAAATCCCGGCGCTGGTGCGCTCAGGGTGCGGCCTCGTCATCTCGCCGCTGATCGCGTTGATGGCCGATCAGGTGCGCGCGCTGAAGCTCGCCGGTGTCCGCGCCGCCGCGCTCAACAGCCAGTCGGTCGACTCCGCCGAGACCATCCGCGCGTTCCGCGAAGGCCAGCTCGATCTGCTGTATGTGGCACCCGAGCGCGCCAACACGGCCGGCTTTCACGATCTGGTCCGCAGCGCGCCGGTTGCCGTTCTCGCCATCGATGAAGCGCACTGTGTCAGCCAGTGGGGCCATGATTTCCGGCCGGACTACCGCAGGCTCAGAACGCTTGCCGATCTGCTACCCGGCGTGCCCCGCATTGCGCTTACCGCGACTGCAGACGCTGCAACGCAGGCCGATATCTGCGCGCAGCTCGGCATTGCCGCAGACCGGCTGCGGGTGGCGGGCTTCGATCGGCCCAACATTCGCTACGAAGTGGCGCAGAAACGCAGCGGCGATGGCCAGCTGCTTGCGCTCATCCGCCAGCACGGCGGCGAATCCGGCATCATCTATTGCCAGACCCGCGCCGAAACCGAGCGCACGGCGACGATGCTGCAAGCGAGCGGCGCCAGCGCCCGGCCCTATCACGCCGGCTTGCCGGCAGACGATCGTGCCCGCAACCAGCGTGCCTTTCAGGAAGCCGACGACATGGTGATGGCGGCCACCATCGCGTTCGGGATGGGCATCGACAAGCCCGATGTCCGCTTCGTCGCCCACCTGGGGCTGCCGAAATCGATCGAGGCCTATTATCAGGAGACCGGCCGCGCCGGGCGCGACGGCGATCCGGCGACCGCACACATGCTATGGGGCGCCGGCGATGTCGTCCGCGCCCGCCAGCGCATCGACGAGGGCGAGGCCGAAGTGGCGCGCAAGCATCACGAGCACCGCATGCTGGATCGGCTGGTCGGCTTCGCCGAAACGCTGGGCTGCCGACGCATCCCGCTGTTGACGCATTTCGGCGAGGCCGAGCCGACCCCGTGCGGCAACTGCGACAACTGCCTGAAGGCGCCCAGCACCCACGATGTCACCGAGCCGGCGCGCAAGCTGTTGTCGGCGGTTTATCGCACCGGCCAGTTGTTCGGGTTGCAGCATGTTGCGCGGGTGTTGCGCGGAGCCGCCGACGAGCGCGTGGCAAAGCATGGCCACGACAAGCTTTCGGTGTTCGGCATCGGCAGCGAACTGGCGGAGGCCCAGTGGATGCGGCTTGGCCGCAAGCTGGAAGCAGATGGGGCGCTGAGCCGCGATCCCGAGCATGGCGGCCTGCGGCTGGGTGCCTCGGCGCGGCGCATTCTGAAGGGCGAATCGGCCGTTGCCGTCCGCCGCGACGATTGGGACCCGCGCCGGGCGGCGCGCACCCGGCGCACTGCCACCCAGACCCCGGCGTCCGGCCCCGAACAAACGCTTTTCGAAGCGCTGCGCGACTGGCGGCGCGCGCAGGCCGCGCAGGACGAAGTGCCGGCCTACGTCATCCTGCACGACAGTGTGCTGCGCGAAATTGCCGCCCGGCGGCCTGCGTCGCCCGCATTGCTGGCCGAGGTGCCCGGTGTCGGCGTCGCAAAGCTCGAACGCTACGGCGCAAAGATCATTGCGGTTGTGCGCCGGCAGGCCGATACCCGTGATGCTTGCCCATAGCCTTGCAATTTACAGGAGACCTTCATGCGCTACCCGACCATTCTCACGGCTGCAGCGGTTGCGCTGGCCGGCCTTTCCATGCCTGCCGGTGCAAAGGAAAAAACGCGCTACTAATACAGTGGAAATTACTACAATTCGCTCGAACAATGCCTTGAAGCCAAGCGCAAGGCCAAGAAGAAGGGTGCCATCGTCGGCGCGGCCGGTGGCGCTGCCACCACGGCAATCCTCGGGGGCAATCTCGGCGAAGCAGCGCTCGGCGCCGGCGTGGGCGCGCTGGCGGGCTCGGTGATCGGCAAAAAAAGCAGGAAATGTTGATTCACACCGCGTCTCAACGACAATAACCCATCCATTCGGCGGAACGCCGCAAGCGCGACCGCGCGCCGGCCGACAGGCCGAACCCGATGAGCCTTCCTCATCGGGCTTTGGTATCAGCGGCTGCTGCGCCCGCCCTTCCCCGCCTCGTCGAACAATGTTGCCAGCTGCTCGACCATGGCGCCGCCCAATTGTTCGGCATCCATGATGGTGACGGCTCGGCGATAGTAGCGCGTCACGTCGTGGCCGATGCCGATGGCGATCAGCTCGACCGGGGAGCGCGCCTCGATCCAGCCGATCACCTGCCGCAGGTGCCGCTCCAGATAATTGCCGCTGTTCACCGAAAGGGTTGAATCGTCCACCGGCGCACCATCGGAAATCACCATCAGGATGCGCCGGTCCTCGCGCCGCGCCATCAGCCGCGCATGTGCCCACAGCAGCGCCTCGCCATCGATATTCTCCTTCAACAGGCCTTCCCGCATCATCAGCCCGAGGTTCCTGCGCGCCCGCCGCCACGGCGCATCGGCCGGCTTGTAGATGATGTGCCGCAGATCGTTCAGCCGGCCGGGCTTGCCAGGCCGGCCGCCGGCCAGCCATTTCTCGCGGCTCTGCCCGCCCTTCCATGCGCGGGTGGTAAAGCCGAGGATTTCGGTTTTCACCTGGCAACGCTCCAGCGTGCGGGCGAGGATGTCGGCGGAAATGGCGGCAATCGAAATCGGCCGCCCGCGCATCGATCCGCTGTTGTCGATAAGCAACGTCACCACGGTGTCGCGAAAATCGGTGTCGCGCTCCACCTTGTAGCTGAGCGCATGTTCCGGCGCGACCACGACGCGGGTAAGGCGTGCCGGATCCAGCATCCCCTCCTCCTGATCGAAATCCCACGCCCGGTTCTGTTGCGCCATCAGTCGCCGTTGCAGCCGGTTGGCAAGCTTGGTGACAACGCTCTGCAAGGTGACGAGCTGCTGGTCCAGATAGCCGCGCAGGCGGGTCAGTTCCTCGACATCGCACAGGTCTTCGGCGGTGACGATCTCGTCGAACTCGGTGGTCCACGGGCGGTAGGCGAAATCGCTCGGCAGCTTCGCATCCGGCAGGTTCGGCCGCCAGGGCATCATGCCCTCGTCGCCTTCGTCGCCAAGCTCGGCGTCGGACACGATGTCGGTTTCCATCTCGACGTCGCGTGTCTCGCCCTCGTCGCTGCTGCCGTCGCTGTCCTCGCTGCGCGTTTCCACGCTGTCGTCGGCGGCGCTCTGGCTGGCCTCGTCGTCCTGGCCCTCGTCGCCCTGCTGCTCCTGCCCGCCTTCCTCGCCCTCGGCTTCCTCGTCCTCTTGCGGGTCCGCATCGGGATCATCGGCGAGCCCGAGATCGACGAGCACCCGCACGAAGGCATCGGCAAAGGCCGCCTGATCATGCGCTTGCGCGCTCAGCGCATCGAGGTGGCCGGACGCCACCTCCTCCACCCGCCCGCGCACCATGTCGACGCCGGCGGCCGCGCTGGAAGGCGGCGCCTCGCCGGTCAACCGCTCGCGCACCATCAGTGCGACCGCAGTGGCCAGCGGCACCTCATCGGGTGTCCGGGCGCGCGCAATCGGATCGGTGCGCATGCGTGTTTCGGTCATCCGCCGCAGATTGAGCGCCACTCCGGCCATATCGCTGCCGCCCACCGCCTCCACGCGCGCCTGTTCGGCAGCGTTCAGCAGCTCGCGCGGCAAGCCGGCGGCAACCGGCACGGCTGCATGCGCGCGGGCGTCGTGCAGCCGGCGCTTCAATGCGAAACTGTCGGCCCAGCCGCGCGCTTCGGCAACCTGCTCTCCGGTCAGGGTGCGCGCCGGTTGCGGCACGCGCGCCTGATCGCCGTGGCAGGCCGGCTTGTCGGCGGTGTAGCTCAGTTCGAACTCGGGCCTGCGACCAAGCGCCCGCATGCCGGCCGCAAGCGCCTGGCGGAAATCTTCAAGACGATCAGGCTCGGGCATGGGCAGGCTCTAGCACTGTATCGGCAGCGCATGCCAGACCGGCGAATGCGGCAGGGCGGGTGCGTCAACCCGCCCTCCCCGACAACCAAAGCGGACTCAGAAGCGCTGGCGCACCGTGATGCCAAAGGTGCGTGGCTGGCCGATCGAGAAGCCAAGCCGCGCTCGACCGCCGCGCTCGCGGTCAAATGACAGCAGCGGGTTCTCGTCGAACAGGTTGTTGGCGTAAACCGTCACGTCGGTTCCGGTGTCAAAGCGCAAGCCCGCCGAAAGATTTACAAGATTGTAGGACGGCAGCTTCAGATCGACCGTCGTGCCGTTGGTTCCCGGCGCGCCGCCGAACGGCAAGCCCGACACAAAGGTGCGCGGGGTGTTTTCCTGATCGCTCGGCTGGGTGAAGCGCGAGCCTACATGCTGGAAGGTGGCGGTCAGGACCGCTTCGGACCGGTCGCTCAGCCGAGCGGTGTAACCCGCGGTTGCAGCAATCTGAAACTCCGGCACCGAAGGCAGGCGATTGCCCTCGCGGATGCCCCCCAGAACGGCGCCGTTGCCGTCCACCACGGTGGAATCGAAGCGCGCTTCGACCCAGCTGCCGGCGACCGAGAAATCGAACCCGGCGCCCGGCTGGATAGCAAGCTCGAACTCGACCCCGACCGAATGCGCTTTCGGCACGTTGAACACGACGCGCGACGAGCAGCTGCCGGCATCGAGCGTCACCTGCAGGTTGCGGATGTCGGTGTAGAAGCCGGCAGCGTTCAAGGTGAACATTCCGCTGCGGGCTTTCACGCCCGCTTCATAGTTCCACAGCGTTTCATCGTCATAATTCTGGTAACCGCCGAAGATA
>JBBRKH010000007.1:0-16481 GCA_038217965.1 Sphingomonadales bacterium
GGCACGAACACCGGATCAAAGCCGAAGCCGAGAGCGCCGCGCGGCGGCCATGCCATATGCCCCCGCACCCGGCCCTCGAACAGCATGTCAAAGCCATCCGGCCATGCAACCGCCAGCATGCAGACAAATTCGGCACCGCGCGGGGCATCGGGGCCGATGGCGCGCAGGCTATCTTCCGCCTTGCGCATCGCAAGCTCCCAATCCCGGCCTTCCGGGGTCTCTGCCCAATCGGCTGTGTAGACACCGGGATCGCCGCCTAGCGCATCGATGCACAAGCCGCTGTCGTCAGCCAGCGCCGGCAGGCCGCTGCCGCGCGCGGCCGCGTGCGCCTTTATCCGGGCGTTGCCGGCGAAACTGGCTTCCGTTTCGGCAGGCTCGGGCAGGCCGAGGCTCGCAGCCGAAATCGCCGCGATTCCAAAAGGCGCAACCAGCGCGGCGATTTCCTTCAGCTTGCCCGAATTGTGGCTGGCCAGCACGAGTTTGCCACCGGCGAGCTTGCGATTCATCGTCCGGTCGCAATCCTCTGTGCTGCAAAAATCTCGCCGCAACCGATCCGCGCGAGGCGCAGCAGGCGCAGCAGCGCTTCCTCATCGAACAGCGCGCCTTCGGCGGTGGCCTGCACCTCGACCAGCGAGCCATTGGAGGTCAGGACGAAGTTTGCGTCCGTATGCGCATTGGAATCCTCGGCATAATCAAGGTCCAGCACTGGCGTGGCTTCATAAATCCCGCAACTGACCGCGCCGACCTGGGTGGGCAGCGGATCGGTGGTGAAGGGAGTGGTCGCGTGGATGCCATCGAGCGCCAGCCGGAGCGCCACCCAGGCGCCGGAAATGGCGGCCGTGCGGGTGCCGCCGTCGGCCTGCAGCACATCGCAATCGAGGGTGATCTGCCGCTCGCCGAGCGCCTTCAGATCGGTTACGGCGCGCAGGGATCTGCCGATCAGGCGCTGGATTTCCTGTGTGCGGCCGGATTGCTTGCCCTTGGCTGCTTCGCGCTGGCCGCGGGTGTGGGTGGCGCGCGGGAGCATGCCATATTCGGCGGTCACCCAGCCTTCGCCCTTGCCGCGCAGCCAGGGCGGCAGGCGCTCTTCAACGGACGCGGTTACCAGCACATGGGTTTGCCCGAATTTGACCAGGCAGCTGCCTTCGGCGTGGGCGCTGAAGGCCGGCACCATTTCGATGGCACGCATGGTATCAGGTGAGCGGCCCGATGGGCGCATGGCATTTCCTCGACAGCTGGCAGGATGGCAGCCACCTGTAGCCCGCTGCAAGGTGGTGCGGCAAGCACGGGCATTCCGAGGGGCATTGAGGGCGGCGCGCTGCTGGCCTACATTGGCCGTTGCGATGCAGCGATTCCCCGAAGCCACCGGCGTCAGCGTCAGCCAGCTTTCGGACCGTGCACGCGCAATCTTCCGCGATATCGTCGATTCCTATCTGGTGTCCGGCGCGCCGGTCGGGTCGCGCACGCTTTCGAAAGTGGGCGGGCTTTCGCTGTCGCCCGCCTCGATTCGCAATGTGATGCAGGACCTGGAGGAGCTGGGCCTGCTGGAGGCGCCGCACACGTCGGCGGGCCGGGTGCCGACAGATCGCGGGCTGCGGCTGTTTGTGGATGGCATGATGCAGGCGGCCGAGCCGAATGCCGAGGATGTGGCGGCGATCGAGGCCGAGGCGACGCGGTCTGGCGGCAGCCTTGAGGACGTGCTGACGCGCACCACTTCGGTGCTTGCGGGGCTGGCGCAATGCGCGGCCATGGTGGTGGCCCCGAAGGCGGAGATGGTGCTGCGGCAGCTCAATCTGGTGTCGCTTGGCGCTGGTCGTGCGCTTGCTGTTCTGGTGGGGGCGGATGGCGGGGTGGAAAACCGGGTCATCGAGCTGGCCGAAGGGTTGCCGGCTTCGGCGCTTGTCGAGGCGGAGAATTATGTCAATGCGCGGCTTTCGGGCCTGACGCTGGCGCAGGCGGGAACGCGGCTGCAGCAGGAAATTGCCGGTGGCCGGGCGGAGCTCACGCAGCTGACGGCGGGGCTGGTGGAGCAGGGGCTGGCGGCCTGGTCCAGCGACGGAGCGCGGCCGGTGCTGATCGTTCGCGGGCAGGCGCATGTGCTGGATGCCGCCGACATCGATCGCGCGCGGCGGCTGCTGGGCGAGCTGGAGGAGAAGGAGGCGCTGGCGCGGCTGCTGGACGGCGCGCGGGAGGCGGATGCGTTGAAGATCTTCATCGGCGCGGAGACCAAGCTGTTTTCGCTTTCGGGATCGAGCGTGATCGCCGCGCCCTATCGCGGCGGGGATGGCCGGGTGGTCGGCGTGGTCGGGGTTATCGGGCCGACGCGGTTGAACTATGCGCGCGTCGTCCCCATGGTGGATTTCACCGCAAACAGATTGAGCAGGTTGATGGCATGACGGACGAGACGCCGGCGAATGACGAGCAGGACCTGAGCATCGAGCAGCACCTTGCGGAGGCGCGCGCGGAGATCGTGGCGCTGACCGGAGAGCGCGATGCGGAGCGGGACCGGGCGCTCAGGATGGCGGCGGAAGCGGAAAACAGCCGCCGCCGGCTGGAGCGCGACAAGGCGGATGCGGTGCAATATGCCGCCACCGGCTTTGCCCGTGACATGCTGAGCGTGGCCGACAATTTTGCGCGCGCGCTCGAGTCGCTGCCGGCGGATGAGGCGTTTGCAGGGCTGCGCGGCGGGATCGAGGCAACGCAGCGCGAACTGCTCGGCGTGTTCGAGCGGCACGGCATCAAGCGGGTGGCAGCCATCGGCATGCCGCTTGATCCCAATGTGCACCAGGCAATGGTGGAGGTGCCGAGCGACGCGGAGGCCGGCACCATCGTTTCGGAGATGCAGGCCGGCTGGCAATACAAGGACCGGCTGTTGCGGCCGGCGCTGGTGGCGGTTGCCAAGGCGAGCGAAGGGGCGGCGGCATGATCATCATTGCAGGGCGAGCGGAAGCCGATCCGGCCAAGCTTGCCGAACTGAAGGTTGCCTTGCAGGCGATGATGCGGGCGACCTGGGAGGAATCCGGCTGTCTTTGCTTTTCGCTGGCGATCGAGCACGAGGGCGGCGACGATGCGCCCGCGGTGATTTCGATCATGGAGCGGTGGGAAAGCGAGGATTCGCTGCACGCGCACTTCAATTCGCCGCACATGAAGGCGTTCAATGCGGCGGTGGAGGGCGCGATGCTTTCCGTGGATGCCAAGATTTACGACGTGGTGAGCGAGCGGCCGCTGCAGCTCTAGAGTTCGGAGCCATTGGAGGACGCAGAGCATTGCGGCCGCGTGTCGAGCGCGGGGCGACGGCTAGGGGTTTGTCTGGCCACCGCTCCAGAACGGGATGAGGGCTTCGTAGGCTGCGAGCGGGGGGCGGTCGGGCATGCTATAGCCGCGCGACAGGAGGAAGGCGTCACGGACGATTTCGGCCTGCTGTTCCAGGCCATAGCGGTGGAAGGCTTTGCCGGGCACCAGCGGAAGATAGCGATAGCGGGCCAGCGGCGGGCGTTTCAGGCGCAGGTTGATGCCTTGCTGATGCTGCCACACATGCACCATTTCGTGCACGAAGTGGCCGCAAAGGGTGGGGCCGGTCTGGCTGAAATCCTCGCTCCAGATGCCGCAGTTGGGGTGGAACCAGAGGTGGCCGTCTGGCGCCATGGTAACCCAGGCGGGCTGCCACATCCACCATTTGCGGTGGTGGATGCGGACGGGTTCGGGATCGAGCGCCGCGCCGAAAACGCCGTGCAGGAGCGCGCGCTCGCCGCCGGTGAGGCGGCGCCAGTCAGGCTCAGTGCTGATGCACTGGTGCCTTTGGCTGGGTGGCATCGGCGACGGCGCGGAGTTCGGCGCTGGTGTTGACCTTCGCGCCGGACTGGAAGCTGAGCGTGATGGGCAGGCGATCGCCCGGCTTCAGGCCCGCAGCGAGGCCGAACAGCATCAGGTGATTGCCGCCGGGGGCGAAGCTGAGCGTGCCGTTGGCGGGGACCGGCATGGCCTGCTCGGCGCGCATGCGCATGACGCCGCCGGCCATGCTTGTGCTGTGCATCTCGATGCGCTGGGCTTTCGCGGATGCGGCAGCGATCAGGGCATCGGGCTGCGGCCCGCCCTTTATGGTGAAATAGCCGGCGGCCGGGCGGCCTGCTAGGACGGGGAGGCGCACCCAGGCGCCCTCGACTGCTGGCGCGGCGGCACCGGATGCTGCCCCCAGCAGGGCCGCGAGCGCCGCCACGACGACTGGCAGGGTGGCTCGCTGGGTGGCTTTTCCGCAAGGCATGAAATTCGGCATATGCTTCCTTCAGTTTTTGGGCACACTTCACTTAGGCAGCGCGGTTGCCCAGTGCAATGTGCGACACGGTGACGGCGGGGCCGCCTGCCTGCGCATGGGGTGCAAAATGGATGCCCGCCCATTGATGCCGGTGATGGGCCACCTATATCGACTGGGGTAGTGGGGGTGTCGCCGGCAAAAGCGGCGCTCGCACATGTTTTGGCTTCAACGACGGGACGACACCGGCGTAGCAATCGCAAGAGGAATTGGCATGGGCAAAGTTATCGGCATCGATCTGGGCACCACGAACAGCTGCGTGGCTGTGATGGAAGGCTCCACGCCGAAGGTTATCGAGAATGCCGAAGGGGCGCGCACGACGCCGTCACAGGTCGCCTTTGCCAAGGACGGCGAGCGGCTGGTGGGCCAGCCGGCCAAGCGGCAGGCGGTGACCAATCCGGAAAACACCATTTTCGCGGTGAAGCGGCTGATCGGCCGGCGGTTTGACGATCCGACGTCGAAGAAGGACGCCGAGCTTGTGCCCTACAAGATCGTGAAGGGCGGCAATGGCGACGCCTGGGTGAAGGCCGGCGGGCAGGATTATTCGCCGTCGCAGATTTCCGCCTTCATCCTGCAGAAGATGAAGGAAACGGCGGAAGCCTATCTCGGCGAAACGGTGACGCAGGCTGTCGTCACCGTGCCGGCCTATTTCAACGATGCACAGCGCCAGGCAACGAAGGACGCCGGCAAGATCGCCGGCCTTGATGTGCTGCGGATCATCAACGAGCCGACGGCGGCGGCGCTGGCCTATGGGCTGGACCGCGACGACACCGCGCACACGGTGGCCGTTTACGACCTTGGCGGCGGCACCTTCGACGTGTCGGTGCTGGAGCTTGGCGACGGCGTGTTCGAAGTGAAATCCACTTCGGGGGATACCTTCCTGGGCGGCGAGGATTTCGATGCCAAGCTGGTCGATTTTCTGGCGAGCGAATTCAAGAAGTCGGAAGGCATCGATCTGCGCGGCGACAAGCTGGCGCTGCAGCGGCTGAAGGAAGCGGCGGAGAAGGCGAAGATCGAGCTTTCCTCGTCTGCGACGACCGAAGTGAATCTGCCCTTCATCACCGCCGACGCCACCGGGCCGAAGCATCTGGTGAAGAGCATCAACCGCGCCGATCTGGAAAAGCTCGTCATCGATCTCATCGAGCGCACCCGCAAGCCTTGCGTCGATGCGATGAAGGAAGCGGGCGTGAAGCCGTCTGACATCGACGAAGTGATTCTGGTGGGCGGTATGACCCGCATGCCGCGGGTGCGGGCCTTCGTGAAGGACCTGTTCGGCAAGGAGCCCAACACCAGCGTGAACCCGGACGAGGTGGTTGCCATGGGCGCTGCCATCCAGGGCGGCGTGCTGGCTGGCGATGTGAAGGATGTGCTGCTGCTGGATGTGACGCCGTTGAGCCTCGGTATCGAGACTCTGGGCGGCGTGTTCACCCGCATGATCGACCGCAACACGACGATCCCGACCAAGAAGAGCCAGACCTATTCGACAGCCGACGACAACCAGTCTGCCGTGACGATCCGGGTGTTTCAGGGCGAGCGCGAAATGGCGGCCGACAACAAGATGTTGGGGCAGTTTGATCTGGTCGGCATTCCGTCGGCGCCGCGCGGCGTGCCGCAGATCGAGGTGACCTTCGACATCGACGCCAACGGCATCGTCAGCGTCAACGCCAAGGACAAGGGCACCGGCAAGGAGCAGCAGATCAAGATCCAGCCTTCCGGCGGCCTTTCCAAGGACGATATCGAAAAGATGGTGAAAGACGCCGAGCAGTTTGCCACGGAAGACAAGAAGCGGCGCGAAACCGCCGAAGCGCGCAACCAGGGCGATAGCGTGGTGCATTCGACCGAGCGGCAGCTGGCCGAGCATGGCGACAAGGTGGACGCCGACACGAAGTCTGCCATCGAGGCGGCGATTGCCGAAACGAAGGAAGCGCTGGCTGGCGAGGATGCCGACGCCATCACCGCCAAGGCGCAGGCTTTGACGCAGGCGGCGATGAAGCTGGGCGAAGCGGTGTATGCCGCCGAGCAGGCCAAGGCGGAAGGCGAGCCGGAAGCGGAAAAGCCGGCCGAGGATGTGGTGGACGCCGACTTCACCGAAGTGGACGACAGCAAGAAATGAGAGTGTGCGGGCCGGACATGCACCGGCCCGCCACCGATGTGTCAGGGGACTGTCGCCCATGAAGGCTGACGTTGACTATTATGAGCTGCTGGAAGTGGAGCGGACGTGCGACGACGGCACGCTGAAGGCATCCTACCGCAAGCTGGCCATGCGCTGGCACCCGGACAAGAATCCGGGCGACAAGGATGCCGAAGCGCGCTTCAAGGCGATCAGCCAGGCCTATGAAATTCTGCGCGATCCGCAGAAACGCTCTGCCTATGACCGCTATGGCCATGCAGCCTTTCAGGGCGGTGGGGGTGGCGGTGGCGGCCCGCAGGACATGGGCGGCTTTTCCGACATCTTCGAGAATATCTTCGGCGAATTCATGGGCGGCGGGCGGCAGCGGCGGGCCGGCCCGCAGCGCGGCGCGGATCTGCGCCACGATCTGGAGGTCAGCTTCGAGGACGCCTTTGCCGGCAGCGATACGGAATTCGCGATCGATGTGGCCGTGGCGTGCGAGAGTTGCCTCGGCAGCGGCGGCAAGCCGGGCGCGCGCATGCAGAATTGCGGCACCTGCCAGGGGCGCGGCCAGGTGCGCATGCAGAATGGCATGTTCATCGTGGAGCGCACCTGCCCGCAGTGCCATGGCGCGGGATCGATGATTTCGGACCCTTGCGAAACCTGCCGCGGCGAAGGCCGGGTAGAACGCCGCAAGACGTTGAAGGTGGCGATTCCCAAGGGTGTGGATGATGGCACCCGCATTCGCCTGGCGCGCGAAGGCGAGGCCGGCCCACGCGGCGGCGAGCCGGGCGACCTGTATATTTTCGTGCACATGAAGCCGCATTCCCTGTGGAAGCGCGACGGCACCACGCTGTTTGCATCGGTGCCGCTGTCGTTTGTTACGGCGGCGCTGGGCGGCGAGATCAGCATTCCCGGGCTGGACCGCGAGCCGGTGGATATCAAGGTGCCGGCCGGGGCGCAGACCGGGCGGCAGTTTCGCGTGCGCGGGCGCGGATTTCCGGCGCTGAACGGGCACGGGATGGGCGATCTGGTGGTGCAGGTGGATCTGGAGACGCCGGGCAAGATGTCGGCGCGGCAGAAAGAGCTGCTGGAGGAGTTCCGCACGATCGAGCAGGGGCAATCAAGCTGTCCGAAATCGACCGGATTCTTCGACCGGATCAAGAGCGCGATCGCAGGTTGATGCGCGGGACTTGACGTATCGCATCAGATGGTGCGATTGTGCGCATCACGAGGTGCACATTGGGACTTGTCATCGAACGCGAGCGACCGGGCGCTGCGACGCCGGATCTGCAGAGTTTTGCCGATGAAGCGGATCGACGGCGCCTGACGGCGGCGGCGACCAAAGCGATTGTGCGGCTGGCGGCGGCCTGGGGTGCCGGGAATGCCGAGTCGGCTGCCTTGCTGGGCGTTTCTCAAAGCAGCTGGGACCGCATCAAGGCCGGGCGCTGGGAGGGTGTGCTGAGCCAGGACCAGCTGACGCGCGCGTCGGCGCTGATCGGCATCTTCAAGGGGCTGCATCTGCTGTTTGCCGACGGCATGGCGGACCGGTGGCCAACACTGCCCAATCGCGGGCCGGTGTTTGCACGCCGATCGCCCGTTGCCGCGATGATCGAGGGCGGCATCCCGCGGATGCTGGAAACGCGCCAGTATATCGACGCGCTGCGTGGCGGGCTCTGACGCAGCGGCGTTTGCGCTGCCGACGATCCGCGAGGCCTTGCCGCGCACCATCCGGCTGGTTTCGAGCGCCCGGCTGCGTGCGGCAGTTCTCGCACCCCTTGCCGACGATGCGGGCGCGCTGGACCTGCTGGCCGAAATCGAAGGCGCAACAAGCGGGCGGCTGGTGGCCGAGGAGCGCGGGACTGCGGCGCTGGCGGCGTCGGAGCTGGTGCACGGTCTGGCGCATGCAAAATTCATCAATGCGAGCTTTGCCTATGCCAAGCCGCGCGAAATCATGCGGTTCAATCCCTCGCGTCGAGGGGCCTGGTATGCTGCTCTGGCGGTCGAGACCTGCATCGCAGAAGTGGGCTTTCACCTTACCCGGGCGCTGGCCGACGCGAATGATTTCAACGCAGTGGTCGAGTATGGCGAGATGATTGCCAGCATGGCGGGGATGTTCGTCGATCTGCGGAGTGTGCCGGCACATGTCTGCCTGCATCCTGACCCGGCCATTGGCTACCCGGCCGGAAATCAGCTTGCTGCCCACGCGCGGGCGGCCGATCACAACGGGATCATCTACCCCTCCGTGCGCCACCCTGGCGGCATCTGCATTGCTGCGCTGCGCCCGAATGTCGTACAGTCAGTCGTGCAGGGCCCGATACACCGGCTGGCCTGGACAGGGACGCCGGACTTTTCCGTGCAGAGGGTGGGATAACAGCCGGAGGTCCTGACCCTAGGCCGTTGTGCCGATGAAGCCGCCGCCGAGCACGCGGGTGCCTTCGTAGGCGACTGCGGCCTGGCCGGGGGCGACGCCGAACTGCGGGGCGGCCAGTTCGAGGCGAGGCGATGATCCGCCGATCATGCGGGCATCGACGAGGGGGGCCATCGAGCGCAGCTTGACGGTGACGGGGCGGCCTTCCGGGGGGAGCGGCTCTGCGAGCCAGTTCGGGCTTTCCAGCTGCACGCTGCCGACCGCGAGGGCAGCGCGCGGGCCGGCGACGACGCGGCGGGTTTCGGGATCGATGCGGACCACATAGAGCGGCTGCGCCATGCCGCCGATGTCGAGGCCCCGGCGCTGGCCGATGGTGAAGCCGATCAGCCCGGCGTGCCGGCCGATGACATTGCCTTGAAGGTCGACGATGTCGCCCGGCGCCTGCGCCTCGGGACGCAGCCTGCGGACCACGGCGCGGTAATCGCCATCGGGGACGAAGCAGATGTCCTGGCTGTCGGGCTTGCCAGCCACCCGGAGACCAAAATGCTGCGCGAGCAGGCGGACGGTCGATTTGCCGAGCCCGCCGAGCGGGAAACCGAGCCGCGCAAGCTGCGCTGGCGTGGTGGCGAACAGGAAATAGCTCTGATCCTTGGCCGGATCGGCGGCCCGGTGCAGCTCGGGGCCGGCGGGGCCATCGCGGCGCTGGACATAGTGGCCGGTGAGCAGGGCGCGCGCGCCGAGATCGTCGGCCACCTGCAGCAGATCGCGGAACTTCACGGTCTGGTTGCAGGTGATGCACGGCACGGGCGTGCGGCCTGCCAGATACTGATCGGCGAAATCATCCATCACTGCGGCCCGGAAGGCGCTGGCATAATCGAGCACATAGTGGGCAAAGCCGCGGGCGTCGGCGATGGCGCGCGCGTCGGCGATGTCGGAGCCGGCGCAGCATGCGCCGGCGCGCCGGGGCGCATCGTCGGCATCGGACAGACGCAGGGTGACGCCGATGGTTTCGCAGCCGTGGGCATGGGCCAGCGCTGCGACGACACTGGAATCGACACCACCCGACATGGCAACGACGACGCGGGCACCGGGCGGCGGCAGCAGCTGCGACGCAGCGGCAATGGCGCCGGCGATATCGCCGTCTGCGACTGGTTGCGATGTTACAATGGTTTGCACCTGGTTCACCTTGTTTGGGGGTATGGTGGCAGCATCAAAGGCTCAAGACCGGCACAGCTGTGCCGTTAAGTGGAGTGTCAGCAACGCAAGGGTATTCGGCTTTGAACGTGGTCGGCCAGACGGACTTTGCAGATTTCGCGCTGCGGATTGACCAGGAGGAATGGTCATTTCGCGGGCAAAGCACAAGATGCTTTGCGGTTGCGCCGGGATTTGCCGAATTTGCAAGGCAACTGCCGTGTTCGCTGACCGGGATGGTGAAACCCTGGCGGAATTCTGCCTGTAGTTCGGAAAGGCCGCGGCAAGCGGCGCCGCGGCTACGGGTGACGCGAGAAGAAGGGTCTGGACGATGGATGACATGACCGCTGGCAGGC
Source organism: Sphingomonadales bacterium (assembly GCA_038217965.1). GTDB lineage: Bacteria > Pseudomonadota > Alphaproteobacteria > Sphingomonadales > Sphingomonadaceae > Sandaracinobacteroides. The sequence continues at coordinate 10,338 of JBBRKH010000007.1, forward strand.
AGTTTGCCGACCGTTCCCGCAGCCAGTCTGCCGATGCCGGCGACGGCCGATTTGCCGGCAGCTTTGACCGGGCAGGCGATGCCGTGCAGGCGGCTTGCGACCGGGAGCTTGCTGCCGCGCTTGGCAGTGGCGCAGATGGCAAGACATGTGGCGGGTTGGATTCCGGCGCGCAGAGCGGCGCGCATGATGGGGCGCATGATCATCGGGCGCATGATGGGGCGCATGATGGGCCGCCGCGCCCGTTGGAAGTGGAAGGGCCGCTGGGGCAGCCACTGACCCTTGCCTCGCTGCCGCCGCCTGACACGCGCCGTTGGGTTGTGCGGCGCAAGGCGGAGGTGCTTTCGGCGATCAATGGCGGGCTGCTGACGGCGGCCGAAGCCTGTGCGCGCTATCGGCTTTCGCCCGAGGAGCTGGAGCTTTGGCAGGCATCCATCGACCGCGCCGGAATGCCGGGGCTGCGGGTGACGCGGATCCAGCTGTATCGCGACTATCCTGTTGCCAGGGCACCGGCGCGATCGAGCGCGTCTTCGGGCTTCGTGCCGACCCTCGCGTGGCAAGCGTGATCGGCATGGTTGCCACTTTTGCCGAACCCGGTCTGTCCAGCGCCGATGGTTCGGGCATGACTTTTCTTCGATCTGGCGAGGAGTGATTCGCATGGTCAGTGTTATTGGCGCCGATGGGCGCGATCCGCTGCACGACAGGCGCGATTCGCTGCACGACAGGCCCGATTCGCCGCGCGACAGGCCCGATTCGCCGCGCGACAGGCCCGATTCGCCGCGCGACAGGAACGCGCGTGCAGAGCATTCCGACATGCGCACGCGGTCTGCCTTGCAGTCGAGTGGCAGCGGCCATGCCGGACTGCTGGGCGAGGTGGGCGCACCGTCTGCCGCCTCGGCCGAGCGCGCACCGAGCGCGGCGGCATTTGGCGCATCGAAAGCGGCTGCCGCGCGCACCACACGGCTGCTGCTGGTGGAAGATGACCGGCTGCTGGCCGATGCGCTTTCGCGGATGCTGGAGCTGGCGGGCTTCACCGTTTATGTGACGGCTTTTGGCGAAGATGCGCTGGACCTGGCGCGAGCCTACCGGTTCGACGTTGTGCTGCTGGACCTGTCGCTGCCGGACATGGATGGCCATGCCGTGCTGCAGAAGCTGCGCATTGCGCGCCCCGAGGCGCCGGTGATTATTCTATCGGGCGAGACGGCGCTGGAGAGCAAGCTGGAAGGCTTTGGCGAAGGCGCGGACGATTACATCACCAAGCCGTTTCACAGTGACGAACTGCTGGCGCGGGTGAATGCCGTGTTGCGGCGAGCCCGGGCGGCCGCTCCTTCGGAGCTGGTGCTGGGGCCGCTGGTGCTGGACCTGGCGGCGCGGCGCGCGCTGGTGGCCGGCAGCCAGGTACCGTTGACGGCGAAGGAATATGCGTGCCTTGAATTTCTGGGGCAGCGGCGCGGGATGACGGTGACGAAGGAAATGTTCCTGCAGCATCTGTATGGCGGCCGCGACGAACCGGAGATGAAGATCATCGATGTGTTCATCTGCAAGCTGCGGCGCAAAATTTCGGAGGCCGGAAGCCCGCCGCTGATCGAAACGGTGTGGGGCCGAGGCTACACAATCGCCAACGAGCTTTAGTCGAGGCGAAGCGTTTGCGGAAATCCCGCCGGAGGCCAGTGACTGGCCGCCTGAGCCAGGAGTCCTGCAGGTTGCTCCTACAAGGCGCGCGGCCGCCGGGCTTCGGTGAGCGCGCGGATGATGCCGCGCAGGGTTCGCACTTCTTCCGATGTAAAGGCCGGGCGGGTCAGCATGTGGGCGAGAGTGCGCTTTGTTGCCGGTGCCTTGTCTGGCACATGGAAATGGCCTGCCGCTTCCAGTGAGGCGACCAGCTGTTCCAGCATTCCGTTCACTTCGCTGTGCGGCGCGGGCGCACGATCGGGCGAGGCGGGCGGCATGGCTTCGGCCTGGAACCATTCGTAGGCAACGAGCAGCACCGCTTGCGCGAGATTGAGCGAGCCAAAGCCCTTGCTGACCGGGCAGGTGATGATGGCGCCGATACCGGCGAGATCGTCCGCGGTGAGGCCGGAGCGCTCCGGGCCGAACAGGATGCCGGCCTTGAGGGACGCGGTTTCGCGGATGGCGGCGGCGGCGGCGCGCGGAGCGAGCACGGGCTTGGTAAATTCGCGGGGGCGCACGGTTGTCGCGTAGGTGGCCCGGCAATCGTGGAGGGCATCGGCGATGCTGTCGAAAAGCTGCGCGCCTTCGAGCACTGCGTCGGCGCCGGCGGCGGCCGGGCCGGCATCGGGATTGGGCCAGCCATCGCGCGGTGCGACGAGGCGCAAATCGACGAGGCCGAAATTCGCCATGGCGCGCGCCACCATGCCGATGTTCATGCCCAGTTGCGGACGCACCAGAACGATGGCGGGGGCGATGCTGGCGGGAGGCATGGGCGCCAATTGCCGCGCCGCGAGCTGCCTTGTCCAGCCCCCTGTGCCTGCCTATAGCGCGCACGATGCAAGCCGCCGCCCTGGCCAACCCTCTGCTGCAGGCCCTGGCGCGCTGGCCGCGCTGGGCCGTGTGGCTGGCGGCCGGCTTTGCGGGCGCGTTTTCGGCCACCGGCTTTGCTCCGACGGAGACGGTTGCGGCGCCGATCATCGGCGTGGCGGCACTGCTGCTGCTGCTGGCGGCGCGGCCGGCCGGCTTTGCCTTGGGCTTCCTGTTTGGATGGGCGCATTTTGCCGTGGGCCTTGCCTGGATAGCGACCGCCTTCACCTATCAGGCCGCGATGCCGCCGGCGTTGGGGTGGGTTGCGGTTGTGGGCCTTGCGGCGTTTCTGGCGCTTTATCCGGCGGCAGCGGCTTATGCGGCGCGGCGGCTGACGGGGCGCATCGTGCCGCTGAGCCTGGCATTTGCGGCGCTTTTCATGCTGACAGAAATGCTGCGTGGCATCATCTTCGGCGGCTTTGCGTGGAATCCGCTGGGGGCGCCCTGGCTGCAGCTGCCGGGCGTGGCAGGGCTTGCCGCGCTGATCGGCTCAGTGGGGCTTTCCGGGCTGATGATCCTGTCGGCCGGCGGGCTGGCGGCGCTGCTGGCCGGGCGCGGGGAGCCGGAGCGGTGGCTGCTGGTGGCGGTGTTTCCGCTGCTGCTGCTGGTGCAGGCCGTGCCGCGACCGGCAGCGCAACCGACATCGGGGGTGCCACTGGGGGTGGCACCGGGGGTGGCACCGGGGGTGGCATTGGGGCCGACGCTGCTGCTGGTGCAGCCGGACATCGACCAGACGCAGAAGCAGGCGGCCGGCGGTTACCAGCGCAGCATCGAGCGGCTGATCGCGCTGACGCAGGGCGCTTTTGCGCGCAATCCTGATGCGGTGGCGGCAATCTGGCCAGAAGCGGCGATCGAGTATCCGCTGGAGGAGGATGCGGTGCTGCGGCGGGCGGTAACGGGCATTCTGCCGCCGGGCGCGCTGCTGCTGACGGGAGGGGTGGCGCTGGAGCGCGATGCCAGGGGCGCGCCGACGGCGGCGCGCAACAGCCTGTATGCACTGGATGGCCAGGGCGCGATCCTGATGCGGTTCGACAAGGCGCGGCTGGTGCCGGGCGGGGAATTTCTGCCGCTTCGCTGGCTGATGGAGCCGCTCGGGCTGAGCCGGGTGGTGCCCGGATCGCTGGATTTCCGGCCCGGCGCCGGGCCGACCACATTTCGCCTGCCCGGCCTGCCACCGATGGGGCCGGCGATCTGCTACGAGATCATCTTTCCGGCAAGCGTGGTGGATGCAGACGACCGGCCGGACTGGATCCTCACCGTTTCCAACGACGCCTGGTTTGGCATCACCGGCCCGCCGCAGCACCATGCGCAGGCCCGGCTGCGGGCGATCGAGGAGGGGCTGCCGGTGGTGCGGGTGACGCCGACGGGCATCACCAGCCTGATCGGCCCGGATGGCAGCGTGCTGGCGGCGCTGCCGCCGCATGCCGAGGCGGTGCTGGCCGTGGCTTTGCCGGCGCCGAAGCCTGCACCGCTGTTTGCCCGTCTGGGGCTTGCCGCGCCGGGGCTTTTTGCGCTGTTGCTGCTGGCGCTGGCGGCCGCGGCGCTCCGCCGAAAGACATAAACATAGCTTTAAGTCTCTTGCACAATCCGGGCCGTGGCGTTAGCGCTGGCGGCTGATCATCGAAGGACCATCCATGGCGCGCGGCAATTTCCTCTTCACCTCGGAATCGGTTTCCGAAGGCCACCCGGACAAGGTTTCCGACCAGATTTCCGATGCGGTGGTCGATCTGTTCCTGTCGAAAGACCCGGAGGCACGGGTGGCCTGCGAAACGCTGACAACCACCAATCGTGTTGTGCTGGCCGGCGAAGTGCGCGGGGATGGCATGATCGACACCGACGGCAACTGGGCGCCCGGTGCGCTCGAGGAAATCCAGACCGTGGTGCGCGATACGGTGAGGCGCATCGGCTATGAGCAGGAAGGGTTCCACTGGCAGAATCTGAATTTCGAGAACCACCTGCACCCGCAGTCGGCGGACATCGCGCAGGGCGTTGATGCCAGCGGCAACAAGGACGAGGGCGCCGGCGACCAGGGCATCATGTTTGGCTATGCGACCGACGAAACGCCGGACTTCATGCCGGCGACGCTGTATTATTCGCACAAGATCCTCGAGCGGCTGGCGGCCGACCGGCACAGCGGCAAGGCGCCGTTTCTGGAGCCGGACGCGAAGAGCCAGGTGACGCTGGCGTATGAAAACGAGATTCCCGTGCGGGCAACCGCGCTCGTCGTTTCCACGCAGCACGCGGCCAATTATTGCCTGCCGCACAACGACGGTGGCGACGCCGCAAAATATGCCGAGCTTCGCGATTATGTGATGGGCGTGTTCCGCGACGTGCTGCCGGACGGCTTCGTTACCGACGAAACCGTGATCCATGTAAATCCCACCGGCCGGTTCGAAATCGGCGGCCCCGACGGCGACGCCGGCCTCACCGGCCGCAAGATCATCGTCGACACCTACGGCGGCGCCTCCCCGCACGGCGGCGGCGCCTTCAGCGGCAAGGACCCGACCAAGGTCGACCGCTCCGCCGCCTACGTCACCCGCTATCTCGCCAAGAATGTCGTCGCCGCCGGCCTCGCCCGCCGCTGCACCATCCAGCTGTCCTATGCGATCGGCGTTGCCGAGCCGCTGTCCGTCTATGTCGACCTGCACGGCACCGGAACCGTCGCCGAATCCGTGCTGGAAGAGGTGCTGCCCCGGCTTGTCCGCCTGACCCCCAAAGGCATCCGCACCCACCTTGGCCTCAACAAACCCATCTACCAGCGCACCGCCGCCTATGGCCACTTCGGCCGCACCCCGGATGCAGACGGCGGCTTCAGCTGGGAAAAAACCGACCTGGTGGATCGGCTGAAAGCGGCTGTCCACGCCGGATAGGGCGGGCTTTTACAGGGGGAAGTTGCCTCCGGCGGGAAGGGCTTGAAGCCCCTTCAGCCACTTTTTTTTGGCTTGGTGGCTCGTGTCGAAGTTTGGTGTTTGATGAACACTTGAAGGCCTGCGGCGCTGGCTCTTGCGCCGGAGGCTTTGATTCGCGCTGATGTTCGTGGCAAGGTGCAGGCCGAGGCACATTGCGAAATGTTGTGTCGAGAATTAATTCTGATAAATAGAAGCGGACCTAATGGAAGACAGAAATCCGGGTGTGCTGGCTTGGTTTTTGTTGCGTAGAAGGCATCTGTAATTCGATGCGGCGGGCGGCGACAAACGGGGTTTGTGAGATGAACCAGATGCTCGAGAAAGTGGCAAGCGGCATCTCCGGCCTCGACGAAATCGCCGGCGGCGGTTTGCCGGCGGGGCGGCCGACACTGGTGTGCGGCGGGCCGGGCTCAGGCAAGACGATGCTCGGCGTCTCGTTCCTCGTGCGCGGGGCGCTGCAGGATGATGAGCCGGGCGTGCTCATCTCGTTCGATGAGAACATCGAGGACCTCGAGGTCAACAGCGCCTCGCTTGGATATGACCTGGCAGCCTTGCAGCAGCGCAAGCTGCTTGCCGTCGACTATGTCTACCTCGACCCCCATACGACGATCGAGACCGGCGAGTTCGACCTCGAGGGGCTGTTCATCAGGCTTGCGCATGCCGTCGACAAGGTGGGGGCCAAGCGGGTGGTGCTCGACAGCAT
>JBBRKH010000008.1:0-16465 GCA_038217965.1 Sphingomonadales bacterium
GTGGCCTTGCTTGGCGACCGGTGCAGCACGAGCGCCGCCCTGCTCGTGGCCCACGGGCATGGCGAAGCCTTCCATCCGGATCTGCCGCCTGACGCTGTGCTGTTCCCCGCCTGCACATCAGAGGTTCAGGCCATCGCCCGAATCTGCTCGGCCCATGCGATACCGATGGTCCCATTTGGCGCCGGCACCTCGCTGGAGGGCAATGTCGCGGCTGCGCATGGGGGGGTTTCACTCGACATGAGCCGGATGGATGCCATTCTCGACGTAAACACCGAGGATATGGACTGCGCCGTGCAGCCCGGCGTGACACGCGAGGCGCTGAACGCGCATCTCCGCGACAGCGGCCTGTTCTTTCCGATCGATCCCGGCGCCAACGCCTCTCTGGGCGGCATGGTCGCGACGCGCGCGTCTGGCACGACCGCGGTGCGCTATGGCACCATGCGCGACAATGTGCGGTGGCTGAGTGTCGTGATGGCAGATGGCACACTGCTCAGAACGGCACGGCGAGCCCGCAAATCCTCGGCGGGCTATGACCTGACGCGATTGTTCACCGGATCTGAAGGCACGCTGGGGATCATCACGGAAATCGGTCTGAAGCTGCATGGCCAGCCCGAGCATGTAGCGGCTGCGACCTGTGCCTTCGGCGACCTTTCCGGCGCGGTGAACAGCGTGGTCGAGACGTTGCAGATGGGCGTGCCGATTGCCCGCATCGAATTGCTGGATGCGGTGCAGGTGCGGGCCTGCAACCTCTACAGCCATACCAGGCTAGCCGAGCAGCCGACCCTTTTCCTGGAGTTTCACGGCAGCCAAGCTGGTGTTTGCGAGCAGACCGAGATTGTGCGGCTGATCGCTGAGTCGCATGGTGGCGCGCAGTTCCAGTGGGCCACAGTTGCCGAGGATCGCTCCCGGCTTTGGGCTGCCCGGCATCGCGCTTATTCCGCCGCGCAGGCGCTGCGTCCGGGATCGCAACTGATCGTGACGGACGTGTGCGTTCCCATTTCCCGGCTGACCGAATGCATTGTCGACACCCATGCCGACATAGCCGAGGCGGGTTTGGTAGCACCCATTGTCGGCCATGTAGGCGACGGGAATTTCCATGTTTTTCTCACGGTTGATCCCGAAAACTGCGAGGAACGGCGGCAAGCGCAAGCCCTGAACGACCGGCTGGTGGCCCGGGCGCTGGCAATGGATGGAACCTGCACGGGCGAACATGGCATAGGGCTTGGCAAGCAGGACAAGCTGCTGGACGAGCTGGGCCCGGATGCAGTCGCGCTGATGCGGCGACTGAAGCAGGCCTGCGATCCTGCCGGAATTTTGAATCCCGGCAAGATCTTCGCGGCGTAGTGACGCTCGCATTGATGCGCGCCGGTCAGAACCGGTAGCGGGCCCCGAACGTAAGGGTCCGACCAAAGCTGTTGTAATTGCGCACCCGGCTTTCCACGCCCTCATATTCGATAAGATTGGAATTCGTGACATTGAAGGCTTCCAGCGAAAGCGTCAGCCTGTCGTTGACGTTGACCGAACCCGAAAGGTCGAGCTGCGGCCGCGCCTTCACCAGCCGGTCGCTTCCGAACTGGGTGCCGCCGCTGCCCAGGAAATAGCCGCTGCGATAATTGTAGGCTGCGCGCACACCGAACACCGGCGTTTCATAGTAGAGGATCGCGTTGACTGTGTGCTTGGAGATTTCACCCAGTCGAAACGGGCTGCTGCTGCTGAACTGCACATTGGTATAGTTCACCTGACCCCCGAAGCCGTTCCACGGCGCCGGAAGGAACGACAGATTCTGCTGCACGCTCACTTCGAACCCCTTGAGCGTGAAGCTGTCCTGGTTCGCGGTGACGTTGATGTTCACGGTGGCACCGGCCTGCACCGCCGGCAAGGAGCCGGTAGCCGGTGTTGCATTGACGGTGCGGCACACGCCGCTGCCTATGGTCAATGGGCCAACACCGAAGCCGCCGCCGTCTTCCGGGCAGATGCGGGTTGTGCCGGCATAGTCCGAGACCTTCTTGTGGAACAGCAACAGAGAAACGCTGCTTCCCGCCCGGTTGTACCACTCCAACGAAACATCGACGTTATTCGACCGGAAAGGCAGAAGGTCGCCCGCGCCGAGGTTCACCGTCACCAGCGACCCGATCGCGTCGACACCGATTGACCGCAACACGGCGAAGCTGTCGACTTGCGGACGCCGCAGCGTCTCGGTGTAGGACGTGCGGACGATGATGTCGTCGCCAATGTCGAGTGCGAGGTTCAGCGCCGGCAGCCAGTTGTTGAACTTGAAGTCGATGGCGTCCGGGCTGGTACCGGCCACCGTGGACCGTTCGGATTTTTCATACCGAAGCCCTGCGTTGCCGCGGAGCCGTACAGTATCTGAAAATTCCTGGTCGATATCGACCATCAGGTAGCCGCCGTAGATTTTCTGCTTGTTGGAATAGATCAACGAGAACGAGGTGCTGTCCCGCAGATTGACCAGTCCGCTCGGCCCGACGAAGAAATTGGCGTTAGGGAACGGAGTGTTGCTCACGGGAGTCAGAGCCGCGACCGTTGCACGAACGTCGATCTGCCCGAAGACCGCCGGGTCGAACCCGCGCAACTGGCCGTTCATGAAGCTCTTCCCGCCATCGAACAGCGAGAAATCATAAAGGGTATTGGACAGGTTTCCGAGCTGGGCGTTCAGCAAGGTCGCAATGCTGTTGTCCTGTGTCTGCTCCTTGTCGCGATACTGGCCGCCGATCCGGATGGCCGAAAGCGGCCCCCATTCCACCTTGCGCTCCAGATCGAGCGAGAAGCTCAGCTCTTCTTCCGCTTCATCCTCATAGCGGAAGCTTCCAAAGAAGCTGGCGCCCGGTGTTCCCAAAGCATTGATCTGGCGAAAGGTTGGCGCGATCGGGGACCCGAAGGGCTGCTCCAGGTTGACCAGCTGAAGCGCCGACCGGTTCAGGCTGATCCGGAAGTCCCGCAGATTTCCCGAACCTGTGTTGATTTCGGAAATCAAACCGTTGCTGGCGGCACCCGCCAGCGATCCCTGCACGGATTGAAATCCTTGCGTGTACAGTTCGCGGCTCGCTTTCGTGTAGTGCAGGGTTCCGGTGATTGTCGTCACTTCATCGGACCAGGCGATGCTCCCTGTACCCGCCGAGGACTTGAACCGTTCATCCAGAATCCGGTTGTCGATGTTGACCTGGGGGTCGACGATCTGGATGTTGGCATAGGTGCTGCCAAGCGTGCCGTCGCTGCTGGGCGTGCCGAGGTTGGTCACGGCCGATGTTGGCCGGGCCTCATGGAAATAATTGGTCTGAAATCCCTCGGACTTGTAGTCGTTGTGGAACCCGAAAAGCTTGACGGAAAGCTGGTCGGTCGGCCGCCATTCCGCACCCAGCGATGCCGACAGCGACGTGCCCTTGGTCCGATCGCCGATCAGCCGAACCTGCCGCGGGCGGAACACGTCGTCGCTGGTATCGGGAGTGGCGGCGCCCGCAATCCGGTCGTAGGCGTTGACCTGCACATTGTCGGAGCGGAAATCACTTTTCTTGAAACCAAGCGCACCGCGAATCCCAAGAATGCCTGGAACGAGTTGCTTGGAAAATGTGACTGCTCCACCAGGCGTTATGCGCTGGGTGTGCTCTTCCCAGGTACCGTCAGCCGAGACTGCCAGCGAATCCGGGACGTTTAGTGGGTCGCCGGTGCGCAGGTTGATCAGCCCGCTCAGGCCACCGGTGATATTGGCAGCCGTCTGCGCCTTGATCACGTCTATGCCGCTGAACACTTCCGAGCGGACCAGGCCAAAAGGAAAGTTGGAGACGCTGGGACTGGCAAGATACTGGCCGTTGAGCAGCGTCTGGGAAAAGTCGCCGGGGAGGCCGCGGATCGAAATGGTGCCCTGCCGGCGCACGGCGCTGCGGCTGATCTGGACACCGGGCACGCGCTGCAGCGATTCGGCCAGGTTGAGATCGGGGAGACGGCCGATCCCTTCGGACGAAATCGAATCGACGATGCTCGACGACTGGCGCTTGGTCTGAAGCGCATCCTCCAGGCTGCGCCGGGTGCCGGTGATGACGATGTCATCTGCCTGCTCCTCTACTGGAGCAGTTGCCAAGGGTTCAGCCTGCTGGGCTCGGGCGATGCCGGGAACGGTTGCCGCAACGCCAAGGGCAGCACCGGCCAAAAGCCACGCACGCGTCGAACTGGTGATTCCGCAGACTTTCATTTTGGTCCTCCCATCGCGCCGCCCTCCCCGGACGACGTCTTGTCGATATTTGTGAAATGAGTTGCCCTGTCTGTCCAATGTTGTCAATATGTGTAAGTCGAAAATACAAATGTTGTCGCACGGGCAACGTCGCAGCATAAAGGTTCGCCGAGGGCAGCGAGCGGTGTGCCCACCCGGCGAATCGTGGCGAATATGGGCAGGAGGGAATGATTGTGGCGAGCCATCTTGAAGATTTGCTGCAATCGAGCGATTCTGGCGTCACCGCCGTTCCGAGGCCTCGCCGCGGAATGATTGAGGTTAGTATTACAACTTTGATGTTTTGCAAGGCATGAGCGGCCTGGTTCCAAGCCGGCCTTCGCCGTATGTTTTCCGCTGGGCCGCCGTCAGCGGCGGTCTGATCGTTTTCGCAATTTTGCTGTCGTTGACGCCCCCCGAAGGGCTGAGCGTGCGCGGCTGGACGGTGCTGTGCATCGGGGTGCTGATGACGATCTATTGGTTCACCGAGGCCTTACCCGTCACCATGACCGGCTTGTTGCCATTCCTGCTGATGCCGCTTCTGGGCGTGCGCAGCTCGGCGCAAGTTGCCGCTAGCTATTTCACGCCTGTGCTGTTTCTGATCCTGGGCGGATTCTTCCTGGCGCTTGCGATGGAAAAATGGGGCCTGCACCGCCGGGTCGCCCTGTTCGCGCTTAGCAAGGCGGGTGGCGGCGCTCGATCCGTTATGCTCGCGGTAATGGGATCGACCGCACTGGTGTCCATGTTCGTCTCCAACTCGGCTGCAACCCTGGCCATGCTTCCGGTCGCGCTGGCAATCGTCGTTGCGGTCGGTGGAACGTCGGCAGCCGACACCGGGGAGGCCGCGCAATCGCCCTTGCAACCGGTGAATTCTGTCGAGACCGCGGAACAGCAACGCTTTGGCTCGGCCATGGTGCTCGGCATTGCCTACGCGGCGACGATGGGAGGTTTTGGCACCATTATCGGCAGCCCTGGCAACGCTGCTGCCGTTGCCATCTTCCAACAGGTCTATGATCGCGAGATCTCGTTCAATCTCTGGGCGGCTTTCGGCCTGCCGATCGTCGTGCTGGGCGTGCCGATTGCCTGGTGGCTTCTCAGCCGGGTGGTTTTCCCGTTCCGGCTGAGCGGGCTCGACCCAGCGGTGATCCGCGCTACCGTCGGTGATCCTGGCGCCTGGTCTGCGGCTGATTTCCGTCTGCTGATGATACTGGGGGGCGCATTGCTCGGCTGGATTTTCATGCCGTTCATCCGACAGATCGTGCCGGGCATGTCGGACGCGCATGTGGCACTGCTGGCTGCGCTTTCGCTGTTCCTGATTCCAGCAGGGGGTCCCGGGCCGGACAGGCTGCGGCCCCTGATGCAGTGGGAGGATACGAAGCTTGCGCCGTGGCACCTTCTGATCCTGCTCGGTGGCGGGCTTGCGCTGGCGGAGGCGATCAACAGCACCGACCTCAGCCAGTGGCTGCAACAGCAATTTTCTGGCGCCAGTGCATTCCCTGCCTTCTGGCAGCTGGTCGTGCTGGCGGTCGCCACTCTCTTCGTCACCGAGTTTCTCACCAACACGGCAACAGTTGCCGCGTTTCTGCCGGCAACTGTCGCATTGGCTTCTTCCGGACAACTGGATCCGCTTACCCTGGGCATGGTAGTGGCGCTTGCCGCCAATTGGGGCTTCATGATGCCGGCCGGGACGCCAGCCCTTGCGCTCGCCTATGGAACTGGACGGCTGCGCGTGTCGCAGATGGCCTATTCCGGGCTGCTGATGGACGTTGTTGGTGTTGTTCTGATTCTGGCAGTCGTGCTCGGCGTTGGGGCGCTGGTGCTTTGAGCCAGTCACCGACCATAGCAGATGCTCCATGTCGCGCCGCAAATGCCACTCAGGCCGGCAGCTATCGGGCCGTGTTCGGCGAATCCGCCATCTGGTCCGAAGCCGATGGCGGAGTCTGGTGGGTCGACATGCACGGCCATGCGCTGCTGCTCACCCGGCCAGACGGCACCACCCGGCTCTGGAAAACGCCGGGGCCTGAGTTGCCATGGGCGCGGGCCGTCGTGCTGCGCGAAAGCGGCGGCTTGCTCGTTGCCCTCAGCGACAGGCTGCATGCATTCGATCCCGTTTCGGGCAGTTTCAGCCTGCTGCCCATCACCTTTGATCTCCCGCGCGGCCATCTTTTCAACGACGCAGCTGTCGATCCCCAAGGACGGCTGATCATCGGCACCATGCTGCCAGGCCGTGGCAACGACGGCCGTGCCATTATCGTGCAGCTGGATCTGGATGGACGCGTCCGGCAGCTGGCCGAAGGAATGGGCACCACCAACGGCCTGGCGTTCAGCCCGGACGGCCGCACGATCTACTTTTCCGATTCGCAGGTTGATGTGCGCAAGCTGTGGGCAGCGCCTTACGACCCGGCTACTGGCCTCATGGGCCAGTCAAGGCTCTTCATCGACTTTTCGAACCTTCCCGGGAAGCCCGATGGCGCCGCCATGGACTCCGAAGGATGCCTTTGGCTCGCCGCGATGACCTCGCGGTGGTTGCATCGCTTCACCAGCGACGGACGGCTCGATCTCAGCCTGGAGCTGCCGATAGACACGCCGACCCGGCCCTGTTTCGGCGGGCCCGGTCTGGCCACGCTGTTCACGACCAGCGGCGGACTGAAGAGCGGCGAAACGGACGACGGCCTGAAAGGCGGTCTCTTCCAGATGAAATCGCCCGTCAGCGGGTTGGCGGCGTGGGCTTGCAGGCTGTGAGGAAATTGCGGAAGGAACTGGCCCTGCGTGGAAGGATGCAGGGAATCTGCGTTCCGCCCAAGCCCCGAAGCGCTCGCCCAAAGGCTCCTTCGCCAAGCGGAACTGCCCATCATTCACGGACCTTGGTGTGCAGCAAACCGATGTGGGGACGAGCTTGAGCGGGGCGTGGGCACCGGACCGTGTTGACCCAGTGCCCTCCGCTCAGGACTGCTGTGTCAGCTGGCCACCTGGATGGTGGCGCGCCGCCGCGCGGCTGCGCCGACCAGGCCGAAGCCTGCGATCAGCATCGCCCAGGTGGAAGGCTCGGGGATGGCGGCCTGCACGCTGCGGATCCAGTCGCCATGGAGATACACCGGCACATAGCCGCTGAACTCGCCCCAGCTGCTGTTGAGGAACAGATCGACATCGCCAAAGTCGTTGCCGAAGGTCAGGCCATAGGAATTGACCGATGCGAGCTTGCCATCGATGAACCCTGGACCCCCGGAGTCCCCGCCGGCAATTCCCACTTCGCGGTCGCCGATACCGGTGTTGCAGAAGGTGCCGGCTGGAAGGGCCAGCGCAGCAGCAATGGCACAGGACGAATCGTTTGCAGCGAGACCGTTGTCGAAGTCGGACAGGAACGAATAGCTGTAGTCGGCGGTGCCGCCGAAGTTCAGATAGGGGCCCCAGATCGGATCGCCGAGGCGAAATTCATAGACATTGTCCCCTTCGCGCAGGCGATTGGTCCCGAGGTTGACCCCTGTCGAGCCGCCTTCGAAAGAGCGCAGCCCGTATCCGGCAACATTGAACTGCTTGCCCGTCAGATCGCCTTCCTCATACAGTTGGTAGGCGGTCGCCCATGCCGGCGCATATTCCGCCAGTTGGAGGACCGCGATGTCATTCTGGTCCAACACTTCGCCAGTATAGCCGGGATTGGAGAACCAGTTGGTGACATCGATCGCGGTGGCAAGCGGATTGCCGAGCGCGCCAGCGTCGGAATCGCCATTCCAGAAGATGGCCGTGACCTTGTCCGGCCTCAATCCGGATGCCTTTTCGCTGACACAATGAGCGGCCGTGACGATGGAGCGCCGATCGGAGCCCAGACTGCCCGAGCAGACCGCCGCGCCGAATTCGCCATATTCCATAAGCAATTGTACGGTCCCGCTTTTCTGCGGCTGACTGGGCAGATAGATGGGGTTGCCGCCGCCGGCGATGGTGGCGGTGGAGGTCTGGCCGACAATCCGGCTCTGGGCGAACCAGCTAAGACCATTGATGCTGCCCGACGCGACCTTGCCGGTCGGCCCGGCCAACGCCGGTGTCGCGAGCAATGCAACGGATAGCAGCATGGAAATCTTGATGGTCATGTCGATGTCCTTTCAGGCAAACCGGCCAGCTCGTTCAGCGGCGCGGTCGATGGGATTTGGGAAGTGCGGCTCAGGCAGCTGGCAGCGCACCGCGGCGCCGTCGGGCGGCAACGCCTACGATGCCAAAGCCGGCGATCAGCAAGGCCCAGGTTGCGGGCTCGGGCACCGCCGGGGCGGCGTAGGGCTCCACGTCCACGGCGAAGTTATCGATCAGCGGGCCATATCCGCCGCCGCTGTAGGTTCCGAGTTCGAACGCGAACGAGCCACCCAGTACCGGCAGAAAGCTGACCGACTGGCGCGTCATCGGGTAGTCGCCATAAAGGCCATAGCTGTAAGCGAAGAAGAAGTCGTAGATCCGAACGCTATCGCATTCACAACCTTCCCAGGGGGAGAAATTAACCCACGAGAAGAATTCGGTTCCCTTTAAGAACTTCACTTCCTGATATTGTTCAGGATTCGTTTGTTCGAAATAGAACTGGATGTATGGAACGTCCTCGCCTTGTGGCCGGATCTGGTTCCCGCTGAGATCCCAGGAGATGGTAACCAGTTCGCCCGCATCGTAGCTGAATGTTTGCTTGCTCTTCATGAAGCCACCCGTCAGGCCGCCGCCCAGATCGATGACCGTGCTGTCGACCGTGTAGCCGAGTTGGTTGTCGGTGCCGATGACATCGACATAACCGTTGATCGTCCAGTTGGTCAGCGTTGTCTGGAAAATCGCCGTCCCGCCGTCGGCCTCGCTGTTGAAGTCATCGAAAAAGATGCGGGTGGCCGACGCCGGCGACGCCACCGCCAGGTTGGCTGCCAGCAGAGATGCAGTCGCGCCCTGCAGCAATATTCGAGCTGTCGTCAAATAGGTCATTTTCAGTCCCTCCATGCAAAATGTGTGTCGGCCAATGGATCGCCGTCTTGCTGCGGCTGACGTTCCTCCAAGGATTTCTTCGGCTGCCTGATTCCAGCGCGCATGGTCAGGCCGCAACCGGCCGGCGCCGACGCAGGTCGACGCCGACCATGCCGAAGCCGGCGATCAGCAGTGCCCAGGTCACGGGTTCGCGCACCGCGGCGGCTGCCGGCGTGATGTCGATGGCGAAATCGTCGAAGAACACCCGTTCGGCAAACGCCGGGCTGGCAGCGATTGACCCGACGCCGATCAGCGCGGCAGTCCGGCCTTGCCATATAGAAGCAGTCATCTGGAAGCACGTCACCGTCGTTCTCCCTTGGTTGCTTCGACCCCGTTGCGATCGCATGAGCTGGATTCGCCCGATGGAAGCATGGTGGCCGCGGCCTCGGCGAGATCGGCCATCATGCGGGTTGCGATCGCTGGGCACAGGGCCATAAAATCCTGGAGCAGCCGGCCGTCAAGACGATAGAGCACGCTGGGCGCGACGGTTCCTATGACGGCCTGGAAAGGCCGCCCGGCCAAAGTCTCGGACACTCCCAGATAGCTCCCGGCCGACCAGGCCTGGCCACTGGCCTTGTCGCACAGCGCGCCTTCGGCCAGCACCAGCAGAGCCGGTGCATCGCCTGGCGACACGATCTCCACCCCAGCTGGTATCTCGAAGACGGCGCCCTCGCGCAGCACGGAGAGGCACTCCCCCCGGTCGGTCGGCAGTGCGGCGAACAGGGGCGCACGGCGCAGCTGGTCGACGACCAGCCGGTTGGGTGCGGTGTAGGGTTCGAGCAGCGGCATTGGCCATGTTTGCCACGGCAGAGGAGGATTGGCGTCGGCCGAAAGGCGGGCGGACACCTCCGCAATTCTACGGATGTCACCCCATATGGAGGAAGCCGCGCCGCGCGGCCTGCGCCACGGCCGCCGTTCGCTCGCGCACGCCGAACTTCGCCAGGATCGCCTCGACGTGCGAGCGCGCCGTGGCCTCGCCGATCGCCAGCCGCTCGGCGATCACCTTGTTCCGAAGCCCTTCCGCCAGCAGCGCCAGCACCTCGCGCTCGCGCGCCGTCAGCAGGACGCGCGGACCGTTTTCGACAAGCTGCTGGGCCACCTCCGCCTGCACGTAGCGGCGCCCGGCAAGCACTGCGCGGATCGCCGTGATCAGCTCACGGTCAAGCGAGTCCTTGAGGAGATAGCCATGGGCGCCGGCCTGCAGGGCCCGATGCGCCGGCTCGTCTCCGGAATAGCTCGTCATCATCACGATCTTGGTGGCCGGGGCGAGGAGCCGGATTTCGGCGGCGAGTTCGATACCGTCCTCCTGTCGAAGCCTGAGGTCCAGAAGGGCGACGTCGGGGCGACGGGCGGCGGCCAGTTGCCGCGCTTCGTGGCCGTTTGCCGCGAGATCTGCAGGCGCGCAGTCCGGTTCCACAGCAAGCATCGCTGCAACGCCGCTGCGCACCACCGGGTGATCATCCACGCACAGGATCCGGAAGCCGCTCAAAGCGGCAATTCCGCCACGATCCGGGTGCCGCGGCCGGCGGCCGCATCCACCAGTAAGGTCCCGCCCAAGCTCTCGATCCGCTCGCGCATGCCCAGCAGTCCCCAGTGCCCGCCCAGGGCCGAAAGCTCCGGAGCGGCGGTGAACCCGACGCCGTTGTCGGCGACCGACAGCGTTGCGCGTTCGTCGGTCGACCGGGCAGTCACTTCTATGTGCGTAGCATGCGCATGGCGCCCGGCATTGCTCAGCGCTTCCTGGGCAACCCTCAGCAGTGCGCCCGTCGCCGCGGCGCCCGGAGCGCCCTTCATCTCGCAGGCGAGCACGATGTCCGCGCTCGTCTGCCTGCGGGTCGTGGCGATTGCCTGCTCCAGCCCGCGCCGCAGGTCTGCGCCAGCTGTCGCCGCCCGCATGTCCCAGACGGCGTGGCGGGTCTCCGACAGCCAGCGGCCGGCCTCGTCCGCCATCGAGCCCAGCACCGTGTTCACGCGGGCCGGATCGCTGCGGGAGGCGGCACGCAGCTGCATGGTGATGCCCGTGAAGCCCTGCAGTAGCGTGTCGTGCAGTTCGCGCGCCATGCGGGTCCGCTCGCTCAGCACTGCGGAATAGCGCTGTTCGATGGACTGGGCGCGCAACCGTACCAGCAGCGTCACGCCTGCGAGGATCAGGCAGATGACGCCGGCAGCGGTCCAGCCGAGCAGCCGTGTCCGCTGGGCGGCCCATTCGGCATCCCGGCGCGCCATCTGCGCCTCGCGTTCGGCCAGCGCCGTCTGCGCCTTGGCATCGTTGATCGCCGAGCGGAGCGTGGCGGCCGAAAGCTCGTTCCGCACCGCTTCGGCCGCGCGCAGATGGGCGAGCGCCTCGGTCGGGCGGCCGACGTCGGCGGCAATCCGCGACGCGAGGTCGTAGGCGTCGCGCCGGTCGGCGGGGTCGGTCTCCTTTGCCAGGGAAAGCGCCGTGGTGATCGGGCCATAGGCCGATTGCGGCATCCCGAGCGCCATCAGCCCTTCTGCATAGGCGTAGTTCGCGTTGTAGCGCTCGAGCCGTGACCCGGACCGGTCGGCGGATTCGAGATATTGTCGGTAGAGGGGAAGCGCCACTGCGGAATTGCCCTGGCTTGCCTCCACCAGCGCCAGCGTGCCGAGGGTGTGGTTGGCGACATCGCTCTCCCAGCGGGTGCCGCTGGAGCGCCGGCCCTGCTCGAGCATTGCGACCGCCTTGCGGGACGTCCGCCGGGCTTCCGCGAGCCGGCCGAGCTTGACGAGCACTTGCGCCTTGCTGTTGAGCATTCCCACGGGATCCCAGCCGGCGTGGCCGCCGTAGAGCTTCTCGATGCTGTCATAGTCTGCCAGCGCGCCAGGGAGATCGCCGATGTCGTAGCGGATGTTGGCGGAGTTCAACCTGGCGATCGCCGCCCGCTCGGTGTCACCCACCGCCACGAAGGCGCGGGCGGCGCGCTCCAGCCGTTGCATCGCCGCATAGGGATCATTCTGCCGCCAGAGGGCGATTCCCGACTGGTTCATCGCGTTCCCGAAGCAGAGCTGGTCCTGCGCGGCGCTGCAGAGGGTCGCGGCCCGGTCGGCGATCGCGATGCCGCGCTGGAGATCCCCGCCGAGCAGCGCGTAAAGCGCGGCGGCGTTCAGCGCGGTCCCGGCCTTTGCCGGCTGGCCGGCGCCTTCGAAGGCCCGGGCGAGCTGCTCGACTTCGGGAATGCGCTCGAGCAATGCTGGAGAGGGTGCCACCCGCATGACTTCGGCGCGGATTTCCGCCAGCCGCCGGTCCGGGGAGCTCGCCGCGGCGGCCCCGGCCGACACGTTTAGCGCGGCGGCTGCCGCCAGGGCCATCAACGCGGTCCACATTTCTGCTGGCATGCAGCACCGCCACGCGCCTGTATAGTGGGTCCGGGCCACGCCGACCGCGTTGCGGGCTGGAGCAGGGCTTCGAGGTCCATGATGAGTGCACCAACAATCAACGCGGACCACCCGCCGGGGCCGGTCATGCTAACGGCAGGGAATGCAGGCCGGTCCTCAGTCCGGTGGTTTGGAGGAGCTCAGACGGCGTGCTACACAAGCTTCGTGTAACCAATGGGGGTGCATGAACCAGCTTACTGTTTCCGGTGATGGGGCCATTGGCGTCCAAGTGGACGGCACTGGGAACAGTGTAACCATTTTCGCGGCCGGCTCCGCGCTTCACATGGAAATGCTGCACAAGCGCAAGCTCGACCAGCCGCGTAGCCTGCAGGACCTGCTCATTTCCGATGCCCGAGTAACGACGCTGGTGGGGCGCGACGCCGATCTGGCGGCTCTTGCGAGCTGGTGCGCCTCGGATGCGCCCGTGGCTGTCCGCACGCTGATCGGCCGCGCCGGATCGGGCAAGACCAGACTTGCGATCGAGGCGTGCGCGGCGGCAGAGCAAGACGGCTGGGTGGCCGGCTTTGTCGATGGCCGGCAATTGCAGCGTTTTCATGCCCAGCAGAACCTGGCCTCCTGGCGGTCGCCGAAGCCCACCCTGATCGTCGTGGACGAGGCGGCGGCTTCGGCGCGCATCCTCAAGGACTGGTTCACGGCGCTGGCACGGCAGCGGGCGCCGGGCCCGGATGCGCCGCCAGCGGCCCGTCTGCGCATCCTGTTGCTGGAGCGGCATGCCGAAGCGGAGTTTGGCTGGTGGGCCGATCTCGCCCGGCCGGAAAGCTCCGCCTCGGCAGGGGCCGAACAATTTATGAGGGGGGAGCGGCCGGTCGTCTTGCCGCCCTTGGCAGAAGCGGCGATGCGCCGCGCACTGCTCACAGAAGCGATGGGCCATGCGGCGGCCATATTGGGCAAGGGCAAGGCAGCGCTGCCGGCGCCAGGCGTCGATCCGTCCTTCGATGCGCTGATCGGGAATGATGCGCGGCTGGAGAATGAGCCGCTGTTTCTGATCATGGCGGCGATCGCGGGCGTGGAGCGCGGGGCGCCTGCCGCGCTGGCACTCGGCAAGGTCGATCTCGCGGAGGATGTCGCCACCATCGAGCGGGCCCGTCTCACCCGGCTGGGCATCGCCGGCGGCCTGGATACGGATGGGGAACTGATCGGCCATCTCGCCGCCGTCCTCACACTGCAGCGGGGGTGCACCTTCGATACCTTAGTTCCGTTGATCAAGACGGAGCAGGCGGCCATGGAGCTTAGCCATGCGGTTAGCAGCCAAAAAATTGCTAAACTGCTGCGCGACGCGCTGACGAATGATGGCACTCGGTTCTCGGGCCTGAAGCCGGACATGATCGGCGGCGCATTTCTCGTGCACGAAATAGCCAGCGAATTTCGCAGTGACGCTGTAAAGCAGGCCATCATCAACCGGGCCTGGTCGCGAACCGGGATGCCGGTCGCCGAGACGCTGATTCTGGCCGCACAGGACCTCGCCGCCGGGAAGGCGGATCATCCGGCCGTGGTCTGGCTCGGCGGGCTGGCACTGGAGGTAGAGGACCCGGAGCAACTGTCGGCGATGATCGATGCCCTGCCGCAAGGCACGCTCGCCTTGAGCGAATTGGCGGCAGCATGGCAGCAGAGGCTTGTTGACGCCCGTCGGCAAGAGTTTTCTCCTGGTGATGTGTCGACTGCGCCCGACCTTGCCGCGTCGCTCAACAATCTGGCCAACCGCCTCTTCGGTCTCGGGCAGCGGGAGGAGGCGCTGGCGGCGGCCGACGAGGCGGTGGCGCTTCGTCGCCATCTGGCCGCCGCCCGGCCCGATATCTTTGCGCCCGACCTTGCGATGTCGCTCAACAATCTGGCCAACTGCCTCTCCGAACTCGGGCAACGGGAGGAGGCGCTGGAGGCGGCCGACGAGGCGGTGGCGCTTCGTCGCCATCTGGCCGTAGCCCGGCCCGATGTCTTCGCGCCCACCTTAGCCACCTCGCTCAACAATCTGGCCAACTGCCTCTCCGCTCTCGGGCAGCGGGAGGCGGCGCTGGCGGCGGCCGAGGAGACGGTGGGGCTGTATCGCCAGCTGGCCGCAGCCCGGCCGGATGCCTTTGCACCCAACCTTGCCCGGTCTCTATCAGTGTTGGGCGACATGCTCGAAGCGGCTGGGCGATTGGAGGGTGCCTGCGCAGCGGACAATGAAGCCGTGGCGACGCTCGGCGCACCGTTCCTGGCGCTGCCTGGCGCCCACGCCGGGCTGATGCTGGCCATCTGCAAGGACTATGTGCGCCGGCACGCAGCGGCCGGGCGGCCACTGGACGAGGCGCTGCTTGGGCCAATCGTTGCGGTTTTTGAACGAATGCAAGCGGGAGAAAAATGATGGTGATCGAGGCAGCGGTGATCACAGCGGTCGTGGCCGCGATACAGCCCTATCTGGTAAAGCTGGGGCAGGGGTTGGGGGACAAGACGGTGGAAGCCGGTGTGGAGGCCGGGGCGAAGCTGTTTGCGTGGGTGAAGGAGAAGTTTGCGGGCAAGGCGGCCGAATCCGAGGCGGCGAAGGATGCATTGAAAGCGCTGGACCGGCTGGAGAAGGCGCCAGAGGATGCGGACAAGGCGGGGGCTTTGCGGGTTGCGCTGACCGAGGCGCTGGAAGCGCAGCCCGAACTGGCAACCGAGCTCGCTGCGATGGTGAAGGACGATCCCGTTGTCCGCGATGCGATGACCCTCAATGTGAGTGGCGCGGGCGCGCAGGCCATCCAGAACAAGGGGGACAACAACTTGAACCACATCGGCTGAACCTTGGGCCGTTGCGGCTGGTTCCGCTTGGGCAAGCCGCGCCGGCGCGGCCGTGCCTTTAACGACTGCTGGCACATCAGATGCTCGATGAGACCCCTTGATGCTTCGCGATGAACCCGAACTTCATGTCGAGTCCGGTAGTGGGGCATAGCCCGACACCGAAGATGCCAAGCGTGCGTTGGCAGATTCGTTGCCACACAGTTGACGGTGTGCCAAAAAATCGCGCGATATTGGCCACTTAAGCTGAATATTTGGTGCGGTCGAGAAGACTCGAACTTCCACGGCCTTTCGGCCACAGCGACCTCAACGCTGCGCGTCTACCAGTTCCGCCACGACCGCACGCCATGTGTCGGCAGGTTGCCCCACCGCCGATAGGAGGCGCGCGTTAGCAGCCTGAACCGCCGTGCGCAAGCATCTCAGGCGGCCTTGCGCACGAACACCGTGCCAGCCGAATATCCAGCGCCAAACGAACAGATAAGGCCGGTGTCACCTGCCTCGAGATCGTCGCTGTGCAGATGAAAGGCAATGATCGAGCCGGCCGACGAAGTGTTCGCATAGGTGTCCAGCACCGTCGGGCTTTCGTCGGCGGTTGCTTCGTGCCCCAGCACCTTGCCGGCGATCAGCCGGTTCATGCCCGCGTTGGCCTGGTGCAGCCATAGCCGCCGCAGGTCGGCACTGGCGAGATCGAGCTCCGCCATATGGTCGGCAATCATGCCCGAAACCATTGGCACCACCTCGCGAAAAACCTTCCGGCCTTCCTGCACGAAGAGCTTGTCGGCCGCGTCGCGGGTTTCGGGCGCGGTGCGGTTGAGGAAGCCGAAATTGTTCCGGATGTTGTTCGAGAATTCGGTTTTCAGACGGGACCCGAGGATGCCCCAATGCCCCACCGGCGCCATATCCTGGCGCTCTACCAAGATGGCGGTGGCGACATCGCCAAAGATGAAATGGCTGTCGCGGTCGCGCCAGTTCAGATGGCCCGAGCAGATTTCGGGGTTCACCACGAGCACCGAACGCGCACTGCCGGAGCGCACGAAATCGGACGCGGTCTGGATGCCGAAGGTGGCCGACGAGCAGGCAACATTCATGTCGAAC